>SLND01000059.1 GCA_007133205.1 Natronospiraceae bacterium
GGACGACGAGGAGTTCGCGCAATGAGGCCTGGCAACATGTGGCGAACCCGGCCGGAAGGGCACAGCCTGGCACGGCCCCTGTCAATCGCGGCTCTTCTGCTGGCAACGGGCCTTGTGCTGGCTGCCTGCGACCGGGACCGGGATGATCTCGAAGGCTATATCGAAGACACCCTCGACCGTCCGGGCGGCGAGATCGACCCGATCCCCCAGATCGAGCCGTACGAGCCCTTCGACTACACCGGGCTCGGCGCACGGGCGCCGTTTGAGCCGGATGACCGGCTGGACCCGGACCTGGCCGCAGAGGAAACGGATGAAGACGGTCCCACACCCGACGAGGATCGTCGCGAAGAGTTCCTCGAACAGTTCCCGCTCGACTCACTGGAAATGCAGGGCACGCTCGAAATGGAGGGCGTGCTGTACGCCCTCATCCGCGATCCCGAGGGCGTAGTGCACCGGATCCGGACCGGCAATTACATGGGCCAGAACCACGGCGAGGTGGTGGAAATCGCCGATGACCGGGTGATCCTGAATGAACTGGTCTCGGACGGCACTGGCGGCTGGAATGAACGCGAGGCACGGCTCAGCCTCAGCGACTGAATCCTACGGGAGAAGAACCATGGGCATCATGCACAAGTACAACGATCTGGCTCAGACGACGCGTCGACTGCTTGCCGTGGCATTGACCGTCTTCATTGGCGGTGGCGTCCTGGCAAGCCCCGTCTTTGCCGACAGCCCGCCAAACCGACTCACGGATGTGGACGTGTCCACCATGCCGGGGGATCGTGTCCAGGTTCGCCTGCGACTGAGCGATGCTGCAAGTGAGCCTGAATCCTTCACCATCGATGATCCGGCCCGCATCGTTCTGGATCTGCCCAATACCAGTCTGGATGTTCGCGACCGGCGAACCGATATCGGCGTGGGTGCAGTACGCAGCGTGGAGGTGGCCGAAGCCCAGAACCGCAGCCGTGTGGTGGTCAACCTGTCCAGCAGTCAGGCCCACGACATGCGCGTGGACGGCAATGACATCTACCTGACCATCGGCGATACCGACGCCCGGGAACAGATTGCCGCGCCCGACCGCCCCTTCGAGGAGCCGGATGTCGACCCGCATGAAGAGGAAGTGGTACCGGATGATGCCGGCATCCGCTCGGTCGACTTCCGTCGTGGACAAGAGGGTGAAGGCCGAATCCTGGTTGATCTTTCCGACGCGCGCACACCAATCGACGTGGACGAAGAAGCCGGCAAGACCGTCATTACCTTCCGGGGGGCGGACATCTCGGACGAACTGGTTCGGCGTATGGATGTCCTCGATTTCGCCACGCCGGTCAAGTACGTGGATACTCGCCGAGTGCCGGAAGGGGTGCGCATGGAAATCGAACCCACCGGTGAATTCGAAAAGATGGCCTTCCAGTCCGAAAACCTGTTTTCGCTGGAATATCGTCCGCTCACCGAACGGGAAATCGAGGAACGCGAGGAACGTGAATTTACCGGCGAGCGACTGACCCTGAATTTCCAGGACATCGAGACCCGGGCCGTGCTGCAGCTGATTGCTGATTTCACGGACATGAACATCGTGGTGGCTGATTCAGTCACGGGCAGTGTCACCCTGCGCCTGCAGAATGTCCCCTGGGATCAGGCGCTGGACATCATCATGCAGACCGAGGGACTCGACAAGCGCCAGACGGACAATGTCATTCTGATTGCCCCGGCGCAGGAAATCGCCCAGCGGGAACAACAGGAACTGGAGCGCCGGCAGGCCCGCCAGGAGCTGGTTCCCCTGCGCTCCGAGTTCATCCAGGTCAATTATGCCCGGGCGTCGGACCTGGCCAGCCTGATTCGACACGATGACGGAAGGCTGATGAGTGACCGGGGCAACGTCGCGGTGGATGACCGGACCAATACCCTGCTTATCCAGGACACCGACGAGGCACTGGAAGATATCCGCGAACTGGTCAATCGCCTCGATATCCCGGTCCGGCAAGTGCTGATCGAGTCGCGAATCATTACCGCCACCAGTGACTTCAGCCGTGAACTGGGCTCGCGCTTCGGTGTGACCCATGCGCGTGAGCGCGGTGACGACGGCCTGCTGGCGGTGACCGGCAATGCTGCAGGCAGCGACGTGATGGTCGGTTCCGCCCAGCAGAACCTGCAGGACACCGGTCAGGCCCTGCCGGTCGAATCACCGGGGCTCAATGATCGCCTCAATGTGAACCTCCCGGTGGCCTCGCCCGCCGGCCAGCTCGGTGTCGCCATCCTCGACTCGGATTACATGGTGGACCTGGAAATCTCCGCCCTGCAGTCCGAAGGGCGCGGTGAGGTCGTGGCCAGCCCCCGGGTAGTAACCGCGGACCAGAAGGAGGCCTCCATTCAACAGGGTGTGGAAATCCCCTACCAGACCGCCCAGGCCGGCGCCGGGGCAGGGGCCATTACCACCCAGTTCGAGGAGGCCGTACTGCAGCTGACAGTGACGCCGCAGATCACGCCCGACGAGCGCGTGATCATGGACCTGGAAGTGAGCAGTGACACCGTCGGGGAGGAAGTACCCAGCGGCCTCGGGGGCTTCCAGCCGAGCATCGATACCCGCTCGATTTCCACCCAGGCCGTGGTGGATAACGGCGAAACCGTGGTGCTTGGCGGGATCTATGAGACCGAACAATCGGAAGCCACTACCCGGGTGCCGATTCTCGGCGACATCCCGGGACTCGGCGTCCTGTTCCGCAGCACGACCCGTTCGACAAGCAAGGCGGAACTGCTGGTCTTCGTAACGCCGAAGCTTCTTCGGGATGAGGCTGCAGTAAACTGAGTTGGCTGATCCCACCTGGCCGGACGTGGCCGCAATTCCGGCCGCGTCCAGCCCAAGGCAGGCATGCACAGGGTGAAGATGATGAAACTGCGTGAGGTTTGGTTGGCATTGGCCCTTGCGGGCCTGTTCGCACTGGCTGCGTGCGGCGATGGCGAGGGTGTCTTCGTATCCCTGCCCGATGAAGAGGAAAACGGAGAAAACGACAACGGCGACGAGAGCGAACCTGCCGAGGGTGATTACCGGATCGGCACCGGTAGTGGTGAGGATTTCGAGGAGGGCGTGCTGGAAATCGATCCGGACACCATTTCGCCCGGCGCATCAGCCATGGTACTGGCGACGGTGGTAGATGGGGAGGATGATTACGAGCCGGTTGGGGAAGACTTCGAAGTCCAGTTCAATTCAGATTGTGTAGAGACCGAGCAAGCCAGCATCGATGCCGAGGCAAGCACAAACGAGGACGGTGTGGCTGAGGCCACTTATGAAGATGACGGCTGCGAGGACAGTGACGAGATCACGGCAAGCATCCAGGTTGATACCGGCGGTGATGTAACGGAAACCAGGGAAGCGACAGGGATCATCACCATTGATGAGGGTGACGGCAGCTCCCTGGTGTTCAGGTCCGCGCTACCCCAAACCGAGCAGAGCTACAAACTCTGGTTTCAGCTCAATGACAGCCAGGGGCAACCGATTCCCGGGCAACAGATTGATTTCTCTGGTGCAGGCGAAGGCGCCGGTTTGAGACTTTCGCGGGATTCGGGCATGACGGACAGTGACGGACTGATCGGCGTGGCCGTGTACCCTGTCGAGGGTCATGACGCTGAAAGCGTCAGAATCAAGGCGCATGCCGCAGGTCTCACTTCAAGTAGCTACTCCCTGCCCATTGAGACAGGTGATTCTGACTCGCGCTAAGCTACCCCCAGCCAGTCCGGACTTCGCCTGGATCAAACCGTGATCCACATGCCGTTGTGCATAATGTCGCCATTTGCGGCATCATCGCCACCATGCCCATACCACAACGCATTTTCCTGATCGGGCCCATGGGTGCCGGCAAGTCTTCCATTGGGCGTGCCCTGGCACGGGCCCTGGACTATCCCTTTCGTGACACCGATGACTGGTTGCGTGAACGAACGGGTGTGGACATCTCCACCATATTCGATTTCGAGGGCGAGAGCGGTTTCCGCAAGCGCGAGGCGGACGCAGTGACCGAACTCACCGCGCTCGAGCCGGTCATCCTGGGTACCGGCGGGGGCACCGTGGTTACGGCGGAGAACCGCCGGCTGTTGGCGGAACGCGGTTTCGTGGTTTATCTGCATACCAGCCTGGACTACCAGTTGGAGCGTACCCGCACCGGGACCCATGACCGTCCCATGCTCGACACCGCGGATCCGGAGGCACGCCTGCGGGAGCTGATGGAGGAACGTGGTCCCTTGTACCGGGAACTGGCTGATTTCACCGTGCAGACCGACGGTGCGTCGGTGCAACAGGTCGTTCGCAAGCTGCGCCGGGAACTGGGTGCGACATGAGCGAAAGCATCCGCGATATCGAGGTCAGCCTTGGCCCACGCAGCTACCGGATTCATTCGGGGCCCGGTCTGCTGCGTGACGAGAGCTGGCTGTGTGAGCGGATTCCTCACCGGCGGATTCTGCTGGTCAGCGATGAGAATGTCGCGCCACTGTATCTGGACCGGCTCCAGGCGGCGCTCGGCGAGCGTGAACTGCACAGCCAGGTCATTCCCGCGGGGGAAGCGGAAAAGACATTGGCCCGCCTTGGCGAAATTCATGATCACTGCGCGCAAATCGGGCTGCCCCGCGACGGAGTGATCCTGGCCCTGGGTGGGGGCGTGATCAGTGATCTCGCCGGCTTTGCAGCCGCGACCTGGCACCGGGGAGTGGATTTCATCCCCCTGCCGACCACCCTGCTCGCCCAGGTTGATGCCGCGGTGGGTGGCAAGACGGCGATCAATCATCCGTCGGGAAAGAACCTGATTGGCGCCTTTCATCAACCCCGGGCGGTGATTGCCGACAGCGATACGCTTACCTCTCTCCCGGAGCGGGAGTATCGGGCAGGCCTGGCCGAGGTGATCAAGCATGCGGTGATTGCCGACCCGCATCTGCTGCACTGGCTGGAGGCACGGGTGCGCCAAATCAAGGAACGTGACCCGGGCACTCTGGCGGATACGGTAATTGCCTGTTGTCGAATCAAGGCCAAGATCGTAAGCGAAGATGAAACCGAACAGGGACGCCGCGCGATTCTCAATTTTGGCCACACCTTCGGACACGCGATCGAGACCGCGGGCAAGCATGGCGAGTGGCTGCACGGCGAGGCGGTGGCCGCCGGAATGGCCCTGGCGCTGGAACTGTCCCGGCGACTGGAACTGATCGATGAAGATTACCGGAATCGCATCATCGGACTGATGAAGGCCCTGGAACTCCCGGTCGAGGCGCCGCGCATGCCCCCCGAGCAATGGCTGGACCTGATGGGACGCGACAAGAAGGTCAGTGCCGGCCGGATTCGTTTCATCGTGGTGGATGGACCCGGCTCGGCGGTGGTGCGGGATGCGGTGGACCCGGCGACATTGCATGAGGTACTGCAATGGTCACCGTCCCGGTAGGCGCGGCCGAACGACTCGAACCCGCCCCCTGGGCGCAACAGGCCACGGCCGGCGGTGACCGACACTACCCGGAACCGGCCCCGAGCTTTCGCGGCGAGTTCCAGCGTGACCGTGACCGGATCGTGCATTCGGCCGCCTTCCGCCGGCTGGTGTACAAGACCCAGGTCTTCGTCAATCACGAGGGGGATCTTTACCGCACGCGGCTGACCCACAGTCTCGAAGTGGCCCAGATTGCCCGGACCGTCGCCTGCGCCCTGCGGCTTAACGAAGCCCTCACCGAAGCGATCTGTCTGGCCCATGATCTGGGTCACACGCCTTTCGGCCACGCCGGTCAACACGCCCTCAATCGTTGCATGCGTCCCTGGGGCGGATTCGAACACAATCTCCAGTCCCTGCGCGTGGTCGATTACCTGGAACAACGCTATGCCGAGTTCCCCGGCCTCAACCTCTGCCATGCCACGCGTGAAGGCATCCTCAAGCGCTGTCCGCCAAGGCTTGCCGCTGACATGGGCAGGCTGGGAGAACGCTTCCTGCGAGGCACCCAACCAGGCCTGGAAGCCCAGCTTGCCAACCTCGCTGACGAAGTGGCCTACAACAACCATGATGTAGACGACGGATTGCGTGCCGGCCTGCTGGATCCGGAACAGATGGGAAAGGTGCCTCTGTTCCGGGATCACTACCAGCGGGTGCGCGAAGCCTGGCCGGCGCTGGATGAGCGGCGCAGCATCCACGAGACCGTACGCCGGATGATCGGCGAGCTGGTGGATGACCTGATCGAGACCAGCGCTCAACGGCTGCGGGCCGAAGCGCCCGCGAGCCCGGAAGCAGTGCGTGCCATGCGCGAACCCCTGATCGGCTTCAGCCCACCCGTCGCGCGCCGGCACATGGCCCTGAAACGTTTCCTGCGCCGAAACCTCTACCGCCACGAGCGGGTCCACCGCATGGCGCGCGAGAGTCGACGGATCGTGAGCGAACTTTTTGCCGTACTACACGAAGACCCCCGCCTGATGCCGGCCGAGTTCGCGGAAGCGGCAGCGATGGCGGACACTGCCGAGGATTACGCCCGCGTGGTCGCCGACTATATCGCCGGCATGACGGATCGCTATGCCATCGCCGAACACCAAAGGCTTTTCCAGCTTTGAGCTGCAAGCTACAAGCTGCAATCCGGCATTTTCCGGGCTGGTAGCAGACCTTATTTCATGACAGTCTTCAAATCTGGTAAACAGGGGACCGATTTTGCACTTCGGTGCAATCCGGCACAGCCAGCTTGAAGCTTGCAGCTTGAAACTTGTAGCTCTCGATTTATAACTCGCGAGAGAAGAATCGCGACGACTGCAGGCACAAATGGATTGATCAGAGTTTCCCGATTCCGGGTTACAATGCGCCTCCCGTTCATCAGCCAGGAGAGCCTGTGAACAGCCCCGCCCATCCCGAAATCCCGGTCGAGGAACGTCTCATCTTCGCGCTCGA
>SLND01000017.1 GCA_007133205.1 Natronospiraceae bacterium
CCAGGGTCGACAAATCGGCGTTGAATCCCCCATCGGTCGAGACAGGAATGTCTCTCCTACACCAGAATTTCGGCCCAATCGTGTATCCCGCCCAAACCATCGCTGCAGGAGACCCTTTCCAGGGTCGACAAATCGGCGTTGGAATTCCGCCCAAACCATCGCTGTAGGAGACCCTTTCCAGGGTCGACAAATCGGCGTTGAATCCCCCATCGGTCGAGACAGGAATGTCTCTCCTACACCAGAATTTCGGCCCAATCGTGTATCTCGACCAAACCCACGCTGTAGGAGACCCTTTCCAGGGTCGACAGATCGGCGTTGGAATCTCCCCTGTCTTTCGTGGTTTTAAACGCTGATTCTGGAACACGAAGACCACCAAGATAAAACACAAGGACACGAAGCAAAAATAATTTCCTTTATGCTCTCCGATTTTACCTTTGCGCCTCCGCGTCTCTGCGGGAAAAAATGTTTTCTTTGTGCCCTTTTCTTTTCCCTTCGTGACCTTCGTGTCCAAAACCCCGGCTGCTAACGACTCCAGGCTTTGAATCCCCTACTCCCCATTCCGTCGCTGATCGACGAAATCACTCAGGTATTGCCAGAAATCATCCTTCAACTCGGGATGCTCCAGCGCCATCTCGACGGTCGCTTCCAGATAACCCAGCTTGTTGCCGCAGTCATAACGCTTGCCCTCGAAGTCACAGGCATAGACATCCTGCTCCTTGATCAATCGGGCAATCGCGTCAGTCAACTGGATCTCACCACCGGCATCGGGTCTGGTCTCATCCAGCAACTCGAAGATCCTCGGCGTAAGCAGATAACGACCAATCACACCCCAGTTGGACGGCGCCTCCTCGAGCTTCGGCTTCTCCACGATCTCGGTCACCCGTGTCAGCCGGTCATTCTCCTTCTCCCCACCGATGATGCCGTACCTTGAAACATCCCGGTCGGGAACCTGCTGCACCCCGATCATGCTGCACTCCTTCTCCTCGAAGGCATCATTCATCTGCTGCAGGCAATTCTTCCCATTGCTGTGCACCAGATCATCCGGCAGCACTACGAAGAAGGGGTCATTGCCGACGATGTTCTTTGCCCGATTGACCGCATGACCCAGGCCCAGGGGCAGGTTCTGGCGGATGTAGATGCAATCCACGCCTTCGGGCACTACTTCACGCGCCACCTTCAGCAACTCATGCTTGTTCTTGCGTTCGAGCTCGTTTTCCAGCTCATAGGAAATGTCGAAATGATCGCTGATCGGCGCCTTGTTGCGGCCGGTAATGAAGATCAGCACCTCGGCACCGGCCGCCACCGCCTCTTCTGCGGCGTACTGCACCACCGGCTTGTCCACCACCGGCAGCATTTCCTTCGGATTCGCCTTGGTGGCAGGCAGAAACCGGGTCCCCAGACCCGCTACCGGAAAGACCGCCTTTCTCACTCGTGCCATTGCTTTACTCCTCCTGCTTCCGTGCTGAATTGTGATGAATATGATCCCGCGGAGACGCAAAGACGCGGAGAATACGTGTGAACAGGCTGCAGGAGAGACATTCCTGTCTCGACCCAAGGGCCTTGCCTCGACCGTCGACCCTTGAAAGGGTCTCCTACAGCTCCCCACCCGTTGTAGGAGAGACATTCCTGTCTCGACCCAAGGGCCTTGCCTCGACCGTCGACCCTTGAAAGGGTCTCTACAGCTCCCAACCCGCTGCAGGAGAGACATTCCTGTCTCGACCCAAGGGTTTTGCCTCGACCGTCGACCCTGGAAAGGGTCTCTACAGCTCCCAACCCGCTGCAGGAGAGACATTCCTGTCTCGACCCAAGGGCCTTGCCTCGACCGTCGACCCTTGAAAGGGTCTCCTACAGCTCCCCACCCGCTGTAGGAGAGACATTCCTGTCTCGACTGTCGACCCGGAAATGGGTCTCCTACAACATCCCGAACCGTCAGTTCCGGCGCCCGATGCCGCGGTATTCGAAACCCAACTCCCGCAGCCTGACCGGATCATACTGATTGCGCCCATCGAATATGATGGGCTGCTTCATGTGCTTTTTCAGCGCTTCCCAGTCCGGCTCCCGGAACTGCGGCCACTCGGTCACAAGAATGAGTGCATCCACATCGCTGGCTGCGTCCATCGCCTCATCCACCAGCACCAGCTTGCCGGACTCCAGCCAGTCCTCCGGCCATTCGCTGCGGACACTGTCCATGGCTTCCGGATCATTGGCCCGAACCGTGGCGCCCCGCTCAATCAGATGCTTTGCCACAACCCGGGCAGGCGCCTCGCGAATATCGTCCGTACCCGGCTTGAAGGCCAGCCCCCATAACCCGAAGCAAAGCCCGGACAGATCCTCGCCAAAGCGCTCGCTGACGTGCTCGCCAATGCGGCGCTTCTGTTCCGCATTGCGGGCTTCCACCGCATCAAGAATTCGCGGATCGAATCCGCTTTCCCTGGCGGTATGAATCAGGGCCTGGACATCCTTGGGAAAACAGGAGCCACCATAACCACAACCCGGGTTGATGAATTTGAAGCCGATGCGAGGATCTGTGCCGATCCCGATGCGTACATTTTCAACATCCACATCAAGCCGTTCGCACAGGCTCGCAATCTCGTTCATGAAGGAAATCTTGGTAGCGAGCATGGCATTGGCGGCGTACTTGGCCATCTCGGCATCACGGCGGCCCATGTAGAGAATCTGGTCCTCTCGGGTGCAAAAGGGCGCATACAGCTCGCCCATGACCGAGCGGGCGTGCTCGTCATCGGTACCGATGATCACCCGGTCCGGGTCCATGAAATCCGGCACCGCCGCGCCTTCCTTGAGGAATTCGGGGTTGGAAACCACCTCCAAACCGATTGTGGCCCCGCGCTTCTCCAGCGCCTTGCGGACCGTGGCCTCGACCTTCTCTCCGGTCCCCACCGGCACGGTGGACTTGTCCACGATGATTGCCCGACGCTGGATGGTCTCGCCCAGACTGCGGGCCACCGCCATCACCTGCGACAGATCGGCCGAGCCGTCGGGACGGGCGTAGGTGCCCACGGCAATGAAGAAGACATCACATTTTTCTGCCGCCTCGGCGAGATCAGTGGTGAACGACAGTCGCCCGGCCTCGATATTGCGCGGCAGCATCTCCGGCAGGCCCACCTCGTAGATCGGGCACTCCCCCCGGCGCATGCGCTCGACCTTCCCGGCGTCGGTATCGACGCAGATCACGTGATGCCCCTTTTCGGCAAAGCAGGCGCCGGTCACCAGCCCGACGTAACCCGTGCCCACCACGGCAATATTCATGCTCGCTCTCCGTGCTCTGAAAAAACCCGGGAAGGCGCGCGATTGTACCCCTTCGGCGCGCCGATTTCAGCGGCCCAGGCGGTGACGGGGGAACCACTCAATCTCCTACATCCCCCTACCTCCCCCTTCTCGCTCGCTGGCGCTCGCTCCAAGAGGGAGGACCAGTAATCTCTCCCCCTTGGCCGCGAAGCGGCGAAGGGGAGCACCAATTGCCTCTCCCCCTTGGAACGGCCGAAGGCCGTGAGAAGGGGGAGCCGGAGGGGGATCAATCAGACCGAAGGGGCTCCTTCCAACGCTGATTCCGCAACACGAAGGTCACGAAGAGAAAACACAAGGACACGAAGTAAAAATGAATTTCCTTTGCGATCTTCTGTTTCAGCTTCGTGCCCTTGGTGTCGAAAAACCCGCCTGAATAAATCGAGGCTGGAAAGCCTCTCCTTGTTGCCGCTAACAATGCCATCACCGTTGCGGCCGCCCGCCTGCCGCCAGCCGCAACAGTTCGAGGACCTCCACCAGCCACAGGCGCGACTGCACCCGGCAGACCACCAGGCGCTCGACCAGAGTGTGATCCCCCTGGCTCAAGGCCCGCTTCCAGGCCCGCACCGGCGGCAGCGGGGTACGCACAGCCCACATCAGGCGCCTGCCCATGGACCCGGCCCGCAACTGCCCGCCCTTGATCCGGCGCAGCTTGTGGGCCAGCTCCGGGAAACTGCGTCGGGCCGGATGGACCACCACCGCCTCGGCGCAATAATGCAGGCTCACACCGAGCCGCCCGGCCCGCCGACAGAATTCGGCGTCACCGCCGGACAGGCGGGCGGCATCGAACAGCTCCACTTGTTCGAAAACCGGGCCCGGCACGAACAGGTTGGCCGTCACCCCATAACCGCGCCGGACATAATCCGCCTGGGGCAGGCCCATCATTGCATCGTAGAGCTCCGCCGCGCTGCGTTCACTGGCGCTGCGGGGCACGACATCAATCGCCCCGGCGACAATGCCGCCCTCCCTTTCAGCACGGGCCAGCCCCGCCGCCAGCCATTGCGGCCGCGGAAGACAATCGGCATCGGTGAAGGCAATCACCCGCCCGCGCGCGGCGCGGATGCCTGCATTGCGCGCGGCATAGGAACCCGGCTCGCTGCACCGCAGTAGCCGACGCTCAAAGGGCATCTCGGGAAGATGAGGAATCGCCGGCGAGCCGTTGTCCACCAGCAGCACCTCGAAACGCCCCGCATCCAGCGACTGCCCACGCAGCGCCCGCAACAACCCGTCCACCTTCCCCCAGTCCCGATACACCGGCACCACCACCGACACCGCGATGGGTGTCAGCGAGATTGTGTCGGTGCTGTCAGACGAGATCGACATGACATTGGGCCTGTGAGCATCCTGCCAACGAATTGTTTAACACGAAGAAGAACAGAAAGATCACGAAGAAATACAATTCATTTTCCTTCGTGTCCTTGTGCTTTCTCTTCGTGATCTTCGTGTTCCAGATCCCCGTTCGATCCAGATCCCATGCGCCGGATCAGCCTATCTGCCAGAAAGGCCGCACACCATCATGGGGGAAGAACAGGGGCTTGATTGCAGCCTTCTCCGGCACATCCCCGGTCACACCCTCCGGCAGGCCATAGCGTTCCCGGCACGCATGCCAGATGAGATGGAAACGTTCATGATCGAATTCATCAATCTGCCTGTAGGGCCATTCGCGCCCGACATGTGGCAACAACCACTCCATTGCCCGCCGAATGCCCTGTCTCTCCGGCCCCTCGAAAGACCACAGATCCTCGCCACAGGCCTCGGCCAACTGGGCCAGATGAATCCAGCCCTGCAGGTTGAAGCAGCAATAATGAGCCGTAGTGGTCCGCTCCATTTCCTCGGGCTGGCGTCCATCCGGGGCAAACTGCCTCAGGATACGGCTGCGACTGTCACGCAGGGTATCGCGCAACAACAGGTATTCACCCAGGAAGGCGGCAATGCTCGCAATCTGAAGATCATAATAAGTCCCGTGATTATTGCTCGCCATGCGCTCTGTGTTGGCCTGTTCACTTTCCTGCAGCCAGGCAAGATAGTCCCGCAACCAGGCCCGGAATGAATCCATCTCGGATCGGGAGAGAAATTCACCGGCCTCCAGCAACCGCACCGCATCGAGAAAGTAATAGAGATCTTTCATCTCGATGATGCCGCTGCTCGCACCCCGGTTGCCATTGTGTCCCCAGCGCACCTGCGCGTATTCCAGGTGGGGGTTCATGGCGGTATCGGGATCCAGAAACCAGCGCCGGACCAGCCGGGCGGCATGCTCGCCGTATTGCTCATCACCAAAAGAGCGCTGGGCGAGCGCCAGCACAAAGGTATCGTCAAACAGACGCTGCAGGCGGGTCCGGTCATACTTTTCGCTTTCGGGCTCATACATGCGCGTGCCCGGCACCCTCTGCCCGTCACGGCGGACATAGGGCAGCCCGGGGATGGGGATCGGATTGGGCCAGAAGTAAGGCGCCGGATGCCAGTAATCGTGCCGGTTGCCGCTCGGCGGCAGGGTAGTCTTGTCCACCACCGAGTAAGGGCCACGCGCCAGCGCCTGCTCGGCCGCCTCCCGAAGCGCACGCTCCAGCCTTGAATCGAGTGTCCCACCCTCGATGCCGGCCACATACACCGGTCGGCTCGGGTCCAGCTTCGACCCGTGAAGGCAGCAATCCATCCGGTCGATCAACCCGGTAATGGCCTCGACCCGTGCCCGGCCCCGCCCGATCAGTGCCTCGCGGTCGCCCTCACGTTCGAGTTCACCGGAACCGGAAAACAGCCGCGCCACCCAGCCGGCCTCGCCGTAGTGTCCCGCCTGCTCGCAGTAATCTGGACAGGGCAGGTCCCAGGGTTCGATCGGCCAATCATCCCACTGCCCCGGCACCCCCAGGCGCCAGAACAATTCCACCTTGGGTCGGCGGCCATAGAAATACGCCGAATCAAACTCCAGTTCCGCATCGGCACGGAACACCGCCTGCGGTTCTTCCTCTGCCGGCGGGCGGACATTGTCGGCAAGGAGCGCGCGGTTGTCGGTGACCCGCGCCATCGGCACCAGCCAGTAGGCCAGGTCCGGCGCCTCGGCCATGCCGGCGCGCAATTCCTCCCAGGCCGATGCAGTCACAAAACAGTTGCCGTCCCAGGGCAGCACCCAGTCGGCGCGTCCCCGGCCATCACGCAGAGCGGCATTGCGCGCGCCATTGTTGTGCATGATGTAGTTGTTCTTGTGGCGGTAGTAACGCGCCAGCACCCGCCCCTGGCGGTCCTCGTTCAATTCCCGGTACAGCTCGGTGCAGGGCGCATACTGGGCGGGCACGCCGTCAATGTCCCAGCCAATCTCGCGGTATTCATCCGGCTCGAAAGAGATGTGGAGGTAGGCATAGCCTGCCTGCTCCAGCATCGTAATGATCGCCTGCTCCTCGGCCGGATCGACGATGCGATTCACCACGAAGCGCTTCTCGCAGGCGGGCAACTCGGGTTCGTTTTCAAGGATGAACGCCAGGTTGTTGCGCGCCTGGCCCTTGCGGTGACGCGGCACCAGGTC
>SLND01000111.1 GCA_007133205.1 Natronospiraceae bacterium
GCCGCAATCAACAGGAAGACACTCGCAACCAGCTCAATGGCGTGGCTTTCGAAATGTCCGATACTGGCGTCGTAGGGCGAGAAGCCGCCGATGGCCACGGTGCTGAAGCTGTGGGCGATGGCGTCAAAGAGATTCATCCCCGCCAGGTAATAGGCCAGCGCACACACCCCCGTAATAAGGCAATAGATCAGCCACAGGGACTTGGCCGTCTCGGCAATCCGGGGAGTCAGCTTCTTGTCCTTGAGTGGACCGGTCATTTCCGCCCGGTAGAGCTGCATACCCCCGACACCCAGCATGGGCAGCAAGGCGAGGGCGAGCACGATGATCCCCATGCCGCCCAGCCACTGCAGTTGCTGGCGATAGAAGAGTATTGATTCGGGTAAGTGTTCGATCCCGGTCAGGATGGTGGAACCGGTGGTGGTGATTCCGGAGACGGATTCGAATACCGCGTCGGTGACACCAATATCGGGCTCGTCCGCCACCAGGAGGGGCACGGATGCGGCCGTGCCGAGAATGACCCAGAACAGAGCGACTACAAGAAAGCCGTCTCGGCGGCGCAGGTCCTGCTGATTGCGACAGACCGGAAGCCAGACCAGCAGGCCAATACTGGCAATCACGGCAAAGCCGGCCAGGAAAGAGGACCAGGCACCGTCGTCATAAATGAAGGAGACTGCGATCGGCGGCAGCATGCTCAGGCTGAAGGCCATGAGCAACAAACCGACAATGCGCAGCACCTGGGCCATGGCTGTGACCTTTACAGGAAAGTGACGTCCACCTGGAAAAGCTTTTCGACGTCGGGTACGTACTTGCGATCCACCAGGAACAGGATCACGTGGTCTTCGGCCTCGATGACAATGTCGCGGTGCCCCATCAGGACTTCATCCTCACGCACGATGGCACCGATGGTGGTCCCGGGCGGCAGGGGTATGTCATCAATGCGTCGCCCCACGACCCGTGAAGTGTCTCGGTCGCCATGGGCAATGGCCTCGATCGCCTCGGCCGCCCCGCGCCGCAGGGAATGGACCACGACCACATCGCCCCGACGGATATGGGTCAACAGGGTGCCGATGGTGACCTGCTGGGGAGATATGGCGATATCGAGGGCGCCACTCTGCATGAGATCCACGTAGGATGGCCGATTGATGAGGGCCATGGTCTTGCGCGCACCAAGGTGCTTGGCGAGCATGGCCGAGAGGATATTGGCTTCCTCGGCATTGGTCACCGCGCAGAAGACGTCGGTATTCTCGATGTTTTCGTCTCGCAGCAGCTCTTCATCCGCCGCATCCCCGTGCAGGACGATGGTCTTGTCCAGGTGCTCGGACAGATGGCGTGCCCGATTGCGGTCACGCTCGATCAGCTTGACGTGGTGGGTTTCCTCGAGCGCATCGGCCAGGCGTTCGCCGATATTGCCGCCGCCGGCAATGATGATGCGCCGGGCGGGGCGGTCCAGCTTTCGCAGTTCGCTGATCACCTGCCGGATGTCTTCCCGCGCGGCAATGAAGAAGACTTCGTCGTCGGCCTCGATAACGGTGTCGCCCTCGGGAATGATGGCCTGGCCTCGCCGATAGATCGCCGCCACCCGAGTGTCGAGGTCCGGCAGATGATCCCTGATGGTGCGCAGCTCATGGCCCACTAGCGGGCCACCGTAATAGGCACGCACCGCCACCAGGCGCACCCGTCCATTGGCGAAGTCCAGCACCTGGAGCGCGCCCGGATACTGGATCAGGCGGCTGATGTAGGACATCACCAGTTTTTCCGGCGAGATCACCACATCCACCGGCATCGCTTCCTGGGCGAACAGTCCCTCGGCATTGATGTACTCGGGGGCACGTACCCGGGCGATCTTGGTCGGCGTGTGATGAAGGGTATAGGCCACCTGGCAGGCGACCATGTTGGTTTCGTCGCTGTCGGTGACCGCCACCAGCATTTCTGCATCGGCAATGCCGGCGTCTGCGAGCACGTCGGGGAAGGAGGCAAAGCCCTGGACGGTGCGGATGTCGAGACGATCCTGAAGCTCCCGCAGGCGGTCGGCGTCGCGATCCACCAGGGTGACCTCGTTGGCTTCTTCGCGGGCCAGGTGCTGGGCCACTGTCGAACCCACCTGCCCGGCGCCCAGGATCAGAATCTTCATGGAAGCTGGACTCTACGCCGGTGCCCGGGGCTTTGCAATATTGGCTCCCACGGCCCACACCCGACCCCGGAAGGCGGATGCTTCGTTGAACGGGGCTTGCCAACACGAAGTACACGAAGAAACACAAGCACACGAAGGAAATGCATTATTGAGCGAATGTGCTTCGTGACCTTGTGGTTTACCTTCGTGCTCTTCGTGTTCAAGAAACCCGTCCCAACGAAACCGCCGGAAGCCGTGGATACCCGAGCGCTTTCAACCAACCCGCTCGAGCTTGGCGTAGGCAAGCACCAGCCACTTGGCACCGACGCCCTCGAAGTTGACCTGGACGCGGGCATGCGGCCCGTCCCCTTCACGATTGAGGACCATGCCTTCGCCAAAGCTCGGATGCTGGACCCGACTGCCCAGCTCGATGCCCCCCGGCAGCGCCGGTTCGCTCAGGCCGCCGCCCACGGCCGCGGGACGCGAGACCTGGACCCGGGGCCGCACCTCGTGCAGGTACTCGGAAGGGATTTCGGCGAGAAAACGCGAGGGCACACCAAAATTGTCGGATCCATAGAGACGACGGCGTTCGGCATAACTGAGATACAGGTGGCTTCGGGCCCGGGTCATGCCGACATAGCACAGGCGACGCTCTTCCTCGATGCCGTCCGGGTCACGAATGGAACGCTGGTGGGGAAACAGCCCGTCTTCCATCCCGGTCAGGAAGACCGCCTGGAACTCCAGGCCCTTGGCCGAGTGCAGGGTCATGAGCTGGACGCAGTCTTCCCAGGCCTCTGACTGGCCTTCTCCCGACTCGAGCGCGGCATGACTGAGGAAGGACGCCAGCGGTGGCAGCTCGTCTTCGAGAGGGTCGGGCTCATAACCCTTCGCGGCGGAAACCAGTTCCTCGAGGTTTTCCAGGCGTGCCTCGGCCTTTTCTCCCCCTTCGCGTCGGTAATGTTCGTAGAGGCCCGAGACCCGGATCACGTGATCCACCTGCTCGTGGAGATCCAGGCCGGACACATCGGCGGCCATGCTTTCGATCAGTTCCAGGAATGCCCCCAGGGCCTTGCCTGCCCGTGCCGAGATGCGCCCGTGGCGAATCATGTCCTCGGCTGCCTGCCACAGCGGAGTTTCCCGCTCGCGGGCATAGGCACGAAGCTGTTCCATGCTGCGCTGACCAATCCCGCGGGCGGGCTGATTGACCACGCGCTCAAAGGAGGGATCATCATCACGATTGGCAATCAGACGCAGGTAGGCAAGCGCATCCTTGATCTCCTGGCGTTCGAAGAATCGCAGGCCGCCATAGACCCGGTAGGGAATGGCCTCGGCCATGAGCAGTTCCTCGAACACCCGCGACTGGGCATTGGAGCGATACAGAATCGCAATGTCCGAGCGGGCGGCGCCGTCGCGCAGATGCTGTCGCAGGGCCTCGATTACCCAGCTCGCTTCATCGCGTTCGTTGTAGGCCGCATACAGGGTAACCGGCTGTCCGGGATCGCCGTCGGTCCAGAGATTCTTGCCCATGCGATCACGGTTGTGGGTGATCAGGGCATTGGCAGCCGAGAGGATGGTGCCGGTGGAGCGGTAATTCTGTTCCAGTCGAATGACCCGGGTCGCGGGCCAGTCCTCGCGAAAGCGGCGCAGGTTCTCGACCTTCGCGCCGCGCCAACCATAAATGGACTGATCATCATCGCCGACAATGAAGGGATGGCCCTCGGCGCCGGCCAGGACCCGTACCCAGGCGTACTGGATCGAATTGGTGTCCTGGAACTCGTCCACCAGCACGTGACGGAATCGGCGCTGGTAATGACGCAGAACCGGCTCGTTGTCCCGCAGCAGTTCGTGGGCACGCAACAGCAGTTCGGCGAAATCGACCACCCCGGCGCGTTCACAGGCCTGTTCGTAGGCGTGATAGACCCGCACGAACTGCTGCTGGACCGGATCGTCATTGTCGGGCACATGGCGGGCGCGCAGACCTTCATCCTTGCGCGCATTGATGAACCACTGGAGCTGGCGAGGCGGCCAGCGCGATTCATCCATTTCCAGCGCCCGCAGCAGGCGCTTGATCATCCGGTGCTGGTCTTCCGCATCCAGGATCTGGAAGCCTTCGGGCAGGCCCGCCTCGCGCCAGTGATGACGCAGCAGGCGATGGGCCAGACCATGAAAGGTACCGACCCACATGCTTCCCGCCGGGGCACCGACCAACTGCTCGATCCGCCCGCGCATCTCGCCGGCGGCCTTGTTGGTAAAGGTCACTGCCATGATGCCGAAGGGCGAGACCCGCTCCACCTGCATCAGCCAGGCAATGCGGTGAACCAGGACCCGGGTCTTGCCGGAACCGGCGCCCGCCAGCACCAGGACCGGACCGGCCTCGGCCGTGACCGCCTCGCGCTGGGCCTCGTTGAGCGGATCGAGAATGGGGGTGACATCATCCATCCGGCCATTTTATCAGGCGCAGCCATGCAGACGCTGCGCACAGACCGGGTTGGTTGTCATGCCGCACAGAAACGAAAGCAGGCCGACCCTGCTGTAACCGGGCACCCCTGAATGGTATAGACTTACCAATATGGATGGCTCACCGGCCGGGGGGGGACGGTGTTTGCGGGTTCATGCCCCTCCGGACACCGGCAGGGCGCGACGCGGACGCAGGATGCAATGCTGTATCCCCTCTTGCAGGCACTGACACTGGGCGCCGCGGGCTTGTGCCCGCTGCCGCCGGCAACGGAGATCCCCGACCAGGGTGTCGCGACCCTGGAGCGGGAACAAATGCTGGTGATGAGCGATCCGGCCTCCACACCCAACCCCGCGCAGGCATCCCTGCCCCCGGCCTGTGCCGAATTCCTGCCTGCGGACACCGGCCTGGCCACCCTTCAGCGGGGCCAGCGCAGCTGGCTGGCCTTTCTCCCGCAGCAGGTTCCGGACAGGGACCGCTGGGGTCTGAGGCTGCCAGTTACCGGTGCGGATGAACTCTGCGTTTTCTGGCCGACCGGGGACAGTGGCTGGCAGACACAATGCAGAAGGCTGCTGGCGGAATCCGGGATGGACCCCGAGGTGCTGCAATGGAACCGCAGTTTTCTGGCGCCAGAGGGCTTGCCACTCGACCGGCCGGTACTGGTCAGTGTGGTCTCTCAGTTTCGCCCCATTGTTCCGCTGGAGGTCGGTGCAGCCGAACATCTGAATCGGCTGGACGCCCAGCAGCAGTTGAGCAACGGACTTATCTATGGCGTTCTGCTCGCCCTGCTGGCCTATGGTCTCCTGCTGCTCACGGCGGTGCGTGACCGGGCGCTGCTGTATTTTTCCCTCCATGTCGGCGGCTTCATACTGGCGCTCTTGCTTGCCCAGGAGATCGTCAGTACCTGGCTGGCTATCGATCTGCGCTGGATGGAACAGCATGGCCCCTTCCTGCTCATGGGCCTGGCCATTCTCGCGGGTGGCGCCTTCATGAAGGAATTCCTGGGCCTCGATCAGCAGGACCGACTGGCACGAGGTACGCTGGCAGTCCTGGTTACCATCAGTGCCGGGCTGCTGTTCTTCGGCACCTGGCGCCTGGATCAGGTCTGGTGGGCCGGTGACGCCGGTATCATGCTCTTCAGCGTCGGCATCCTGGTCGCGGCCGGATATGGTTTTCGCCAGGGACGAAGCAATGCCCTGCCTCTGGTAATCGGCTTTACCCTTCTGGTGCTGACCCAGATCTACAACGGCCTCATGCGTCTGGGCTGGGTGCCCTCCTTCGGCCTGGACAGTTTCACCATACTCCAGGCGGGCCTGATCCTGGCGGCAACATCGGTGGCCTTTGCGGTGGGCCGGCAGTTTTCGGCTCTGCGCCGGCAACGTGACCGGGCAAGCCTGCTCGCCGACACCCACCAACGCATCGCCCTTTATCGCTCGGAATTCGACACCGTGACCGGCCTGCCCAACCGGCAACGCCTGATTCACCGGCTTGGCGAGCCCCTCTCGCGCTCCGGCACCCGATTTGCTGTTGGGGTACTTGCGATCAATCTGGATCGCTTTCGACAGATCCGCAGCATACTGGGCCATGAGGGGTCCAACGAGGTCCTGCGGGCGCTGGGAAGCCGACTGCGTGCAGAGGCTGAATCCGAGGATCATCTCGGGCGTCTCGACGGAGATGAATTTGCGCTGGTTGTCCATCTGCCTGTTGAAGAGGAGGCGGCGCTTGCCCGGCTACGAAGAATCGGAGAATCGGTACGGCAGCGGATCGGTGAGCCACTGCGTATTGAGGGGCAGGCCCTGGAAACACAGGCTTCGGTGGGCGCCAGTTGGACCATTGAAGGGACTGTCTCTGCAAGCCAATTACTGGAACAGGCCGACAGTGCCGCCTATGAGGCGCGGGAGCAGGGCGGGAATTGCCTCCGGGTTTACGACGAGGGCGAAGGGCCGAGCCTGCTCCGGCGCTGGCGCATCCGCTCACGCCTGGCCGAAGCACTGGAACAGGATCTGATAAGCCCGCACTTTCAACCCATCGTTGACCTGAAGACGGGGCGGATCCTGGCCTTTGAAGCACTGGCCCGCTGGCAGGACCCGGAACTGGGAGAGGTGCCGCCATCGGTGTTCATTCCCGTGGCCGAACAATTCGATCTGATCGATTCCCTCGGTCGGGTGGTCGCCGACAAGGCGCTGCGCACATTGGCCGAATGGGACGAAGCCGGATTGCCCCAGGCAAACATGACGGTCAACCTCTCACCGCGTCAGCTCCAGCAAAGGGAAGTGGAAGACTGGCTTCCGGCCATGCTTGAGCGACACGGGATTGCGGGCAACCGTCTGATTGTGGAGTTGACCGAAAACACACTGGTGGAGAACCTTGCGGCCGCAGGCAAGCGACTGCAACGGCTTGCGCGCGAGGGCATAGGGGTCGCGGTGGACGATTTCGGGGTGGGCTATTCCGCGCTCAGCTATCTCCGGGACCTACCCCTGCGCATTCTCAAGATCGACCGCAGTTTCATCACCCGGCTGGGAGACGGGGAGGATTCCGACCTGGTTCCCAGCATCCTGGAAATGGCGGAGCGGCTTGGACTGCAAGTGGTAGCCGAAGGGATTGAGACTCCGGCGCAGTGGGAGCGCTTGTCGGACCATGGTTGTCAGTTTGGGCAAGGCTTTCTTTTCGCACGCCCTCTGGCTCCTGAGGTGGCCAGCTCGATTCTTGAGTACGGCGTCGCCCTGCCGACCCGTCCCGAACAATCAGTAACTGGCAGTGAATGACAGTCCAGTCGGTACCCGCACAAGATTTGATCAAAACAATTTCCAATCAGGAGCAACTCACCATGCGTAGCTTCGCGGGCTTGTACCCTGCCTTGATGATCATCGTTCTCGTGTTGTCCGGCTGCATCGAGGATGCCGGCGAAAACAACGGCAACAGCACCCCCGCGTTCGTCACCGAAGTGCACATGGAAACGGCAGGAGGAGAGCGTCAGGAGCAGTTCAACGCGGGCGAGGATGTGGTCGTGGTGGCAGAGGTCCGCAACCGGCGCGACAGCGAACAGATCCTGGAATTTGCGACCGAACGGGTGAGTGACTTCGTGGTCCTGGACGATACAGACCAGGTACGGCGGCTGTGGTCGGATGATCGCGCGTTTGCCGAGGTGTTGACCGAGGAAGCCTTCGCCCCGGGCGAAACCCGACGCTTTGAAATGACCTGGCAAGGCCTGGATGACGCCAGCGGTGTCTCACTTGAACCGGGTGAGTATGAAATCCAGGCCTGGTTGCCGGCGGACGACGCCCGGGACGGGGTGGATGAACTGAGCCCGGAGGAACTGCGCTCGGTACTGGTCCGCTTTGAAATTGAATGAATCCCCGGGGCCGGACCAGCGTGAGTCGCGCCGGCCCGGCCCCGAGCTTGCTCAGGCACTCGGTCCAAGAACCACCGCGTTCAGGAACAGGCGGTCCATGGCTCGCCAGTAGCCACGGAAGTTGACGTCCTCAGGCAGGGCCACGACCCGGCCACTGCCGACGCTTTCCTCCCAGGCAAAGACCGCGCCCGGCAGCACTTCCACACTTTCCTCCCAGGCGTGGCCGGCGAGCGGGCCATCATTGTCCGCGTAACGGATCACCGCGTTGTGCGCCGGCGACGGCGGCCGCTCGGGGGCGCGGAAATTGTGGCTGGAATCGACCAGCACCGGGGGTGCGGTATCGAAACCGGTCGACAGCCAGTGACGCTCGTCCATCTCGGTAGCAAAGAAGGCACCGGGCACCGAGAATTCCTGGACCGGTGACTCATCTTCATCCGTGGCCCAGCCGTCCTCGAGTCCGATCAGCTCGAGCTGATCGACGGCGAATTCAACCCCGTTGCCAATCACCACCAGGTTGCCGCCGTCCCGAACCCACTGCTTGAGGCGTTCAATGCCGGATTCGCCGAGGCGTTCGGCCAGGGCCGCCGCGCTGAAGGTATCGGGAATGACCAGGGTGTCGAAACGCTCCAGCCGGGTGCCGGAGACCGATTCCACTCGCAGGACGGTACTCGGAATTTCCCAGGCGGCGTCGAGCGAATGCCAGGCCCAGCCGAAGGAATGGGGATGAACCGGCTGTTCGGCAAGCAGGGCGATGTTGGCCTCCTTCACGTCAAAGGTGTCGGCCGCGCCCAGGGCCGGCAGTTCGCCTCCCGAGGTGCGGCCTTCATCCACCCCTCGCAGTTGCAGTTCATAATCCTCGGCCACCGCCGCCAGACTCTCTTCCAGGCTGTCCGGATTGTTGCCGGCAAGCAGGATCACGGTGCCTCGCGCGTGGGTATCACCATTGATCTCGAAATCACGGTTGGCCACCGCCGCCCGGTAGCCTTCACGGGTCAGCCGGTGCAGGGCGGCCATGGCGCCGGTCTGACTCCCGTCGATCAGCCAGCCGTACTCCGCCCGGGGTACTTCCCCGGCACCCTCGGGGACCGGATCTTCCTCCACTGCTTCCGTCTCAAGGCGCGCGCTGCTGATGGAGCCCCAGGCCTCGAGGTCAAACAACAGGGGCAGGGACCAGGCGGTAATGTCATAGAAGCGGGGATTCTCGCCCCGGTCCACGCGCTCGCGCGCCTTTTCCAGAAACTCTTCCGGAACCGGGGTTTCCGGCTCCAGCAGGGCACGGATCAGGTTCTGGCGCGGCTGGGCGGCCTCGATCAGGTAACTGCCCTGCGGCACGCTGACCGTGCCCCGCGTGCGTCCGTAACGATCGCGGCTGCCGCGCAGGTTGGCGTCTTCGGTCAGTCGCTCGACCTCGATGCCGTTGCGCTTGAGCAGGGCCACGGCCTCGGCGAGCAGGCCCGGATCACGCGAATCCGGGGTCAGGACATAGCGGCGCACACCCCGTTCGCCGTCATCGATCGCCTGTTCATGTGCGGCACGGTAATCGGCGAGCAGGGCTTCTCGCTGATCCGAGGCAAGCTCGATCGCGGCCCGGAAGGCGGTGTACTGGTTGCGGGCACCATCGGCCAGGGTGCGGATGGAACCATCCGGGCGCTTGTAGGCCAGGCCACTGGTGTTGCCCTGTTCGTAGAGCATGCCCACGGCACCCTGGTAACTGCTCCAGGAGGTGGTATAGCCGGGATAGAAGAAATTGAAGATGTCGCGGACGGTGTATTCGATCCGCGATTCATCGAAAGCCGCGGCATGGGCATCACCGAAGTGCTCGAACCATTCGGTGGTGAAATCGGGGAAGAAGGGATTGATCGGTCCCACCGGCGGATCGATGTGGAATTCGACATCGGGACCCATTTCATGGGCGTCCACTGCTACCTGAGGGCGCCATTCACGGATGACTTCCTGGCGGCCCCGGGTTTCGGGATGGGTGTTGGCAAACCAGTCACGGTTGATATCGAAGAAGTAATGACTGGTACGAAAGCCCAGGCCTTCCCAGCCAGTGTAGTCATTGGCCCAGTCATCGGTATCACCGTCGATTTCATGCCCCACCCGCCGGTGGTTGTAGGCCACGAAGGCCTCGCGGCCGTCCGGGTTCAGGATGGGGTCGGCAATGATCACGGTATTGTCGAGAATCCGCTCGAGCGCTTCGTCATCCTCGGCGCGGGCGAGTTCCTCGACCAGACGGATCAGTCCCTCGGCGCCGGAAAGCTCATTGCCGTGGATGGCCCCCGCGAACCAGACAATGGTGGGCTGGTCTTCGATATCGACCTCGCCCAGGCGCGGATCATCCAGGCGCCGGGCGGTCTCGCGAATCTCGTCGAGGCGCTCGTGATTGGCCTCGGAAGTCACGATCGCGCCGGTCAGGGTTCGGCGCTCGAAGCTCTCGCCCATCTCGAAAAGGCTCACTCGATCGCTGTGCCGATCGAGGGCCTCGAGATAGCGAACCATGTCGTTGTGGCTCATGATCCGCTCGCCGATCTCGAAGCCGGTGACCTCTTCGAAGCTGGGCACTTCCTCGGCTTCCGAAGCAAGCAGGGCCGGCGTCGCCGCTAGACTGACCAGGACGGGGGCCAGCAGCGGCACGGAAATTCGGAATGGGGACATGCGAACTCTCCTCATCCAGCAATGGGGGCAGATTCTGGGTCGGGACAGACACTGTAGCGGGACAGCAGGAATTTCCAAGCGTTCCGTGGGAGGGATGTCCGGTGTGGCCTTGCCAGTCAGCCTCCAGCACAGGCGGATCAGCCCGCGGAGACGCAGGGAAAACCAATTTTCCCGCGGAGACGCGGAGGCGCAGAGAATAAATCAGGTTTAGCTAACACGAACCTGGTTCGAATGGGGTTTACGAACACGAAGATCACGAAGGGAAAGCACAAGAACACGAAGGAAAAGAGAATTTTCTTTGTGAGCTTGGGTTTCTTCTTCGTGTCATTCGTGTCACAAGCTGGCGTCGGATCGAAGCCCATGAGCAGGATGCGACCAGGGAGGACAAAAAACCCGCCGGGGGTTTCCCCCGGCGGGTGGCAATCCCTCCCGGGCAAAGGAGGGCATCGTGAACGCGGTTTGTCGATTCCGGGCTCAGCCGGTCTCGCGCAGTTCCTTTCTCGGGCCGTTCTGCAGGGCATCCCGCACCGCCGCCACCACCAGATCCACTTCGTCGCTGGTGACCGCGAAGTGGGGCGTGAAGCGCAGCGAATTCTCGCCGCCGTGAATCACCCCGATGCCATGCTTGCGCAGGTATTCCTCCGTGCTGTCGGCGCCGAAACACTTGTACTGGTCGGCGGCCAGTTCACAGGAGAACAGTAGTCCGGTTCCCTGGATCTTGGTGATCGCGCCATCCATCTCCGCCTTGAGCTGTTCGAATTTTTCCAGGAACTCCTGCCCCCGGGTGCGGATGTTTTCACGCATGTCGTCACTCACCGCCTCGAGGACCGCACAACCGACGTCCATTGCCCGCGGGTTCGCGGTCATGGTGTTGCCGTAAATCCCCTTGCGGTAGAAACCGGCGGCCAGTTCGTTCAGGGCCAGAACCGAGAGCGGATACTGACCGGCATTCAGGGCCTTGGAATAGCTCTCCATGTCCGGCGCTTCCAGCTCCCCGAAGCCCGGATAATCCACGATCGAGAGCACCCCGTTTGCACGCAGGCCCGCCTGGATGCTGTCCACCACCAGGAAAGTGTCATGTTCCCGGGTCAGGCGGCGCGCCTCGGCATAGAACTCCGGCTCGATCGCCATGCCGGGATTGCCCTCGCCCATCACCGGCTCGAGGAACATGGCCTCGAGAAAGACACCGTCGGCCTTCGCCTGCTCGAATACCCGGCCCAGCCCCTCGACGTCATTGGGCTCTACCGTGTACATACGGTTTTCGTCGCGAAAGCTTGCCAGGTGCTTGGTATAGGTGCCCCGGGTGGAATCGGACCAGCGCGCCGGCCGGTCGGTTCGCCCGTGGAAGCCGCCCTTGAGCGCGACCCGGCGAATCGGCTTGCCGGCATGGTCGCCGTCGGGCTCGGTCTGGATACGGGCATTGACGTCGGCAATCCGTGCCGCCACCGTCATCGCTTCGGAACCGGAATTGAGGCACAGGAAGCGGGCGAAGGGACAGGCACCCCGCGTGTGACCAATCTCGGCGCGCAAGCGATCGTCCATCCGGCGCTGGCTGAGATTCGGGGTCATGATGTTGGCCATCACGTGGGGCCCGTTCATGGCATCCAGCACGGACTGCGGTGCGTGACCATGCCCGAGCATGCCGTAGCCCCCGTTGTCATGAATGACCGCGCCCTTGGCGGTAATCAACCAGGGACCGCGCGCCGCGAGCGAGACATAGGGATTGACCGCATCGTCGGGATAGAAATTGACGAAACCACCCTGGATGGCCTCGGTCATCTGTTCTTCGTCGAGCTTCATGATCCCGGGCCATTCGTCCATCGCGGCACGGAAGGCTTCGACCGCCTCATCCACCGCCTGGACGAGCAGCGGGTCCCGCTCGGCAAAACGAACAATGGTCTCGTCGGACAGGCCGCGGGTGATCACCCGGCCGCCGACGGCGCGAATTTCAGCAAGCTTGTCGAGTACCGTCATGTTCCGGCCTCACTGTTTGGGCTGGTCCAGCAGGGACCAAAAAACAAATACCGGACGGAAATCACGGCGAGCATTGCGGGCTCACCCCAGTTCCGTCCGGTACGGAAAATCAGAATTCTGTGGAGTTCGCGGCAGGTGTCCGCGAAAAGCGTGATTTTACCGGGGCGCCCATGAGCCTGTCCAGCCAAGGAAGTACCGCCTGTCCCCTATGCCACATGCCCGGGGGGCGCCTGTGCTGCCTGGATTTCCGCCGCCACTGGCGCTATTTCCGCTGTCGCCGATGTGGTCTCACCTGGCGTGACCCCGACCAGCGCCCGAGCCGCGATGAGGAACAGGATCACTACCGGCTGCATGAGAATGACCCGGAGGATCCCGGCTATCGGGAATTCCTGGGCCAGCTCGCCCGCCCCCTGCTGGAACGCGTGCCTCGCGGCGCAAGCGGTCTGGACTATGGCTGTGGACCGGGGCCGGCCCTGGCACGGATCCTGGAACAGGCGGGTCATGGCGTGGCCCTGTACGATCCGTTTTTTGCTCCCGATCGCGAGGCACTGGACGACCGCTATGACTTCATCACCTGCAGCGAGACCGCGGAGCATTTCTTTCATCCCGCAGAGGAATTCGAGCGCCTGGCCTCGCTGCTGCGTCCCGGCGGCCTGCTGGGACTGATGACCGGGATCCGCGATCAGCCCGCCCGGTTCGGGCGCTGGCAATACCGCCTGGATCCGACCCATGTGTGTTTCTACAGCCCGCGCAGCCTGGACTGGCTTGCCCGCCGACACGGCTGGCGCATTGTCTATCGCCGAGGAACGGTCACCCTTTTCGAGGACACCCCGGACGACAGTCCCACGGGCGTATAATCACCGCCATGAACAAGACAAGGCTTGCACTTCTACTCCTCTTCCTCGTGCTGGTCGGTCTGGTGGCCTGCGACAGCGGCCCGAGCGAACCCGGCGACCAGGTCGCGGCCGTGATCGAGTCGACGCGCGAGGCCGCGGAGGATGGCAGTACCCGCGGCATCATGCGCCACGTCTCCGACAACTACCGTGACGAGCGCGGTCAGGACGCGGAGCGGATCCGGGAGCTGGTGCGCGGATATCTGATGGCCGGGGGCGATCAGGTGAGCATCGACCTGGATATCCAGTCGATCGAGGTGCCCACCCGCACCCGGGCCAACGCGGAGCTGGAAGTCGGCTTCAGCGGCGCCGAACGGGGCGGTCGCCTGCTCGCAAGACTGCGCAACCGCTATGAAGTGTCACTGACCTTCGATCTCGAGGAGGATGACGAGTGGCGGGTGGTCAGCGCGGAGTGGTCGGCCCGTGACTGATTCCCGTCCGGATGGCTCGCCTGATCCCGCCCTGGTCTTTTTCTGTGAATCGCGGGTCATGATCGACCTGCGACGGCGCCGGCCCTGTCGGCTGGATCGCGCCCAGGCCGGTGAACTGCTGAATCAGGCCCGGGCCTCGGTTCGGCTCGAAGATGCTTCGGGCCGACTGCTGGAAGCGGTCGCCATCGAGCGCTTTCGTCCCCGCCAACGCATTCCGGATGCGGATTTTGAACCCTTGCGCGGCATTGCCGCCGAACTGGACAGCGAAAGCTGGCAATTGCTGGCACGCAGCCACAGCCTGCTGGAATGGCAGCGCGCCCACCGCTACTGCGGAAGCTGCGGTCATCCCACCGAGGCATTGGACGGGGGCCACCGCAGGCGTTGCAGCAATCGCGACTGCGGTCGGCTGGATTTCCCGCGCACCGATCCGGCGGTGATCATGCGGATCACGCATGAGGATCGGCTGTTGCTGGGTCGCCAGCCGACCTGGCCGGAGCAACGACGCTCGGTGCTGGCCGGTTTCGTCCATCCCGGAGAGTCGGCCGAGGAGGCGGTGGTGCGTGAAGTGCACGAGGAATCCGGCATTCAAGTGGATCCAGCCAGTCTGAGCTGGTTCGGCTCCCAGCACTGGCCCTTTCCCGGTTCGCTGATGCTTGCCTTCACGGCGCGGGCCCAGGGTGGTGAGCCCCACCCTCGGGACGGGGAGCTGGCCCGCGTCGACTGGTGGACGCGGACGGAACTGAAAGCGGCTCTCGAAGCAGACCGGATTGCGCTCCCCGGTCAGCGTTCGGTCGCCCGCACGCTTATCGACGAATGGATTAAAGGTGATGGGCTTCATGACAATGGGCTCACCCAGGGCCGGAACAACCGCTAGATCGAGACAAGTCGGCAGGGAATGCCGCGCCGGGGATTTGCGCACATGACCGCTTTCGCTCCCCTGTTAGACTGACGCCGGTTCGGCGCAGCCTGGATAAAGGCGCACGCGGGGCCGGGGCGGAATGGCCCCTGACGGGAGTCTCTCAGGACCTGTCTCCCCGGTCCGATTATTCGTCGAAGTACATCATCCGTCGAAATTGGTGGAGTCTGGCGTGAGCGAAGCATCCAGAGTCAAGGTGCGTGATCCGAAGCACCTGAGCAACCGCGCCTACGCGGTCCTGAGCGGGGATGACCAGACCGATCGCCTGTGCGAGGCGATTCCGGAATCGGCTTGCACCCGTCTCCCGCGCAACTACCTGCTCAACGTCGGCAATGGCGCATCCAGCAAACTCGCCGAGCAGGTGGCGGGGCCCAACGTGGTCCTGCCCTGGCTGCTCGGCGCGATCGGTGCGCCGGCGGCGCTGGTGGGCCTGCTCATGCCGGTCAAGCAGGCCGGCTCCCTGCTGCCCCAGCTTGCGGTAGCCGGCTGGATTCGCAGCCTGGCCCAACGCAAGACCCTGTGGGTCCTGTCAGCTGTCGTCCAGGCAGCCTGCCTGTTGCTGATGGTGCCCGCCGCGGCCTTCCTGACGCCGGTGTCGGCTGGATGGACCATTGTCGGCCTGCTGGCGGTGTTCAGCCTCGCCTCGGGCGCCGCCTCAGTCGCCTTTCAGGACGTGGTGGGCAAGACCATTCCCAAGGGCCGGCGTGGACGTCTGCTGGCCAACCGCGCGGCCATCGGGGGCGCCCTGACCATTGCGGCCGGTTTGTTGATCCACCAGCAGATTGGACGCGGCGAGGACCTGATCCTCTATCTCGGCCTGGTGTTTTTCGGGGCGGTACTGTGGTTTTTCGCGGCGGGCCTGTTCGGCCTGATCCGCGAAGAACCCGGCGCCACCGCCGGGGGCCGCAATGCGATCGACGAGGCTGGCGCGGGTATGCAACTGGTGCGGGAAGTGTCGGGTTTCCGGCGGTTTCTCGGGGCCCGCGCCCTGCTGCTTTCAATCGAAGTCGCCACCCCGCTTTACGTGCTGTTCGGGCAGGGCATGCTCGAACATGGCGCAATGGCACTCGGCAGTTTCGTGATCGCGGTGGGCCTGGCCCAGGTGATCGGCGCACCGTTCTGGGGTTATTTCTCGGATCATTCATCAAGGCGGGTGCTGGTCTGGAGTGGTCTGCTTGGCGCCGGCGCCGGCGTTCTGGCCCTGCTGATCGGCCTGCTGCCGTCAGCACTGCAACATCCCTGGGTCTACGCCCTGGTCTTCGTCCTGATCGGTCTCGCCGAAGCCGGGGTGGGCCTGGGACGCAAGACCTGGCTGGTGGATGCGGCACCGGCCGGACAGCGACCCACCTGGGT
Organism: Natronospiraceae bacterium; assembly: GCA_007133205.1. Lineage (GTDB taxonomy): Bacteria > Pseudomonadota > Gammaproteobacteria > Natronospirales > Natronospiraceae > SLND01. Next base: position 16,140 of record SLND01000111.1, read on the forward strand.
CGCCTTTTCCAATACCTCCATCGGCCTGCTGACCCTGGCCGCGGCGGGCCTCGGCCTGATCGCCCAGTTCGTCAGTGGCGAAGCCATGGTCCTGGCCCTGATCCTGCTCGCGCTCGCGGGCGCCGGGGCCGCCTGGCGGATGCCGGAAGCGGAAGCCGCCGAAGCTGAAGCACACAAGCGGGAGCCCAGTGAATGAATCAGACAGGAACACAGACAGATCGACTGGAAAAGGTGCTGCTGGGGATCCGCAGCCTGATTGCGCTGTCGGCCGGCAGTGTCGCGGGCCTGCTGGGGATGGTGATCCTCATGATGTTCGTTGATGACCGGATTGAACCGGAATCCCTCGGCGAACTGATGAGCATCACTGCGTTGATGCTGCCCGTTCTGATTGGCGGCCTCACCACCGGCAGTCTCTCGCCGCGGCGCCCTGCCATACACGGACTGGTGTTCGGGTTGATCGTGATGCTGCCCTTCGCCCCGGGCTGGGGTGACACCTCGAGCTGGTGGGACCTGGTGCAGATGGGCTACCTCACCGGCTGGATGCTGAGCGCACTGGTAGGCGGCATCCTGCTGTCAGCCGCGCTCGGCGCCTGGCTGGGCGGCAGACTGCGCAGACAGCTCCTGCGCCGCAAGCTGGCGCGGCTTCAACAGTGATCCCGCGCGGCGCGATCGCGGCCTTCGCGCTGCTGACCGCCATCTGGGGTTACAACTGGGTGGTGATGAAGATCGCGCTGGATTATGCCAGTGCCCTGGATTTCGCGGTCCTGCGCAGCCTGGGCGGGGCAGCCTGTCTGTTTGCGATCATTGCCCTCCTGCGCCGGGACTTCCTGCCACCCGCCCCGGCGCGCGTCCTGTTGCTGGGCCTGCTGCAGACCACCGGCTTTCTCGGCCTGGTGACCTGGGCACTGGAATTCGAGGGCGCGGGCAAGACCGCGGTACTCGCCTTTACCATGCCCTTCTGGGTGCTCGGCTTCGCCGCCCTGGTGCTGGGAGAACGGGTCCGTGACTGGCAGTGGCTGGCGGTCACCCTGGCCCTGCTCGGCCTGATGGCCCTGACCGGGCCCTGGGACCCGGACCTGCGCAATCCCGGCAGCCTGCTGGCGGTGGCCGCCGGTGCCTGCTGGGGCGCGAGCGCGGTGGTATCCAAGACCATTCCGGTCAGCACCCGCTGGCAACTGCTCCCGGTCACCGCCTGGCAGATGGTGCTGGGGGTGATCCCGCTGTGCCTCCTGGCGCTGGTGATTGAACGGCCTCCGATTGAATGGACCCCCACCTTTACGGCCGCACTCGCCTTCAACATCCTCCCGGCCAATGCCCTGGCCTGGCTCTTCTGGCTCTACATCCTCCAGCGCCTGCCGGCCGGGGTGACCGGACTGTCCGCGCTCGCGATTCCGGTGGTCGGCAGCACCGCGGCCTGGTTGCAGCTCGGGGAACAGCCCTCGGGTCTCGAGGCGGCTGGAATGGGGCTTATACTGGGCGCGCTGGCCATCCTCAGCGCCCGCGGTCTGTGGCAACACAGACGCAGGCACACACGAGCACCGGAGGGCTCCAGGCAATGACCAGTACGGTGGAACTGCCGGTCTGGTTCCTGCTTATCATCATCGCCCTGGCGGTGTGGGTGGTGCTGGAACGCCTGCTGGTTCCCGGCGTGCGCTGGTTCTTTCGCCGCCGGGTCAATCGCGTGATCGAGGAACTCAACCAGCGCCTGCGGCTGCGCCTGCCTACCTTCTCGCTGACCAAGCGCAAGGTCCTGGTGGACCGCCTGACCTACGACCCGAAGGTATTGGCGGCGATAGGCGAGTACTGCGACTCCACCGGCACCCCGTGGGAAGTGGCCCTGAACCGGGTGGAGGGCTATGCCCGGGAGATCATTCCGGCCTTCAATGCCTATATGTATTTCCGCTTCGGGCGCTGGATTGCAAGGCGCATCGTGCAGCGCCTGTACCGGATCCGGATTGCCTACAGCAGTCACTATGATCTCGAGCGCTTTGATCCCAAGGCAAGCATCGTGTTCGTGATCAATCACCGCTCGAACATGGATTACGTGCTGGTGGCCTATCTCGCCCAGAAGCACACCGCGCTGTCCTTTGCGGTCGGGGAATGGGCCCGGGTCTGGCCGGTGACCCCGTTGATCAAGGCCCTGGGAGGCTACTTCGTGCGCCGCAATTCCGGGGACCCCCTCTACCGGCGGGTCCTGGAACGCTATGTCCAGATGGCGGTGGCCGGCGGTGTGGTTCAGGCAGTCTTTCCGGAGGGCGGCCTGAGCCGGGACGGGCGTTTCCGCGAGCCCCGCATCGGCCTGCTGGATTACATGCTCCGCAACTTCGACCCCGATGGCGAACGCGACATCCTGTTCGTGCCGGTGGCGGTGAACTATGACCGGGTGGTGGAAGACCGCACCCTGCTGCGCGAGGCACAAGGACGGCGCGCCGAGCGCAAGTCCACCCTGTATGCGATCTGGGCCAGCCTGGCTTTCATCGGGCGCAGCGCACGCCGACGTTTCCGGGGTGAGTGGTACCGCATGGGTTATGCCGCGGCCGGTTTTGGTGAACCGATCTCGGCCCGCGAATGGTGTCGCAAGCAGGGCAGTGATTTCCGCCGCCTGTCACGGCAGAAACGCAGCCGCTATACGCTGGAGTTTGCCGCCCACCTGATGGCACGGATTGGTGACAACATGCCGGCACTGCCGGTGCCCCTGGTTTGCTGGATACTGCTTACCGAACCGACCCGCGGCTGGTCACGGCAAGGCCTGGAGGCCGCCTACGCCGATGCCGTTGAGCGCCTGCGCCGACGCGAACCACCGGGGGTGATTCCACGCCGGGATCCAACCTATGCGGTGGACGTGGGCCTGCGCATGCTCCGGCTGCGAAAGCTGATCATTTCCGGCGAGCGTGTCTACCGCGTGGATCCTGAACATCGCGAAATTCTGGACTATTACGCCAATGCGGTACGGCACCTGCTGGAGCCGGGCCGCCGGTGACCGGGTGGCCGAGGTCCGAGCCGCCAAAGAGAGCGGGCGCGACTGGAAAGCCGCTCCCGCGGCTTGTAGCTTGATGTCTGAAGTCCTTTTGGAGTCGAAAACACCGTGTGCCTGCTGGTCGTTGCCTGGCAACATCATCCCGACGCCCGTTTGATCGCCGCCGGCAATCGTGACGAGTTTCATCACCGCCCTACTCACGCGGCGGCCTTCTGGCGCGAGCATCCCCAACTGCTGGCCGGACGTGATCTGGAAGCCGGTGGCACCTGGATGGGAGTCACGCGGGAAGGGCGCTTTGCGGCGGTCACCAATGTGCGCGAACCCGGTCAGGGGCGGGGACGGCGCTCCCGTGGCGAACTGACCACCGATTTTCTCGCCGGGAACATGAGTGCCGCGGACTGGGCCCACGAAGTGATCGCCCGGGGTGATGACTATGCCGGCTTCAACCTGCTGGTCAGCGACGGAAGCAGCCTGTGGTATGCCGGGAACCGGGACCCGGACAGCCCGCGTGAACTGGAAGCGGGCATTCATGCCCTGAGCAATCATCTGCTCGAGACCCCGTGGCCGAAACTGCTTCGCCTGCGCGAGCGTTTTCGCTCGGCGCTGGAGGGACCGGCCAGGCCCGGCACACTGCTCGAGATCCTGGATGACCGCCGTCCCGCCCCGCCCGAACGCCTGCCCGACACCGGCCTGCCGGCGGAAAAGGAACGCCTGCTCTCGGCGCCTTTCGTCGTCTCGCCTGAATACGGCACCCGGGCCGCGACCGTGATCCTGCTCGGCGGACAGGATAGGGCGCAGTTCATCGAGCGCCGCTTTGATCCGGCGGGGCGGCATAATGGTGAAAGCCCCTTTTCCTTTACCTTGGAACAAAGACGCGAAAACCGTAAGGAAGCCAGGTGAAAACCCCCGCGCCCTGTGGCAGCTGGTCCTCCATATTCTCCGCCGCGAGCATTGCCGCCGGCGGCCGCAAGCTGGCGCAACCCTTCTGCCGACATGGCGCTATCTGGTGGCTGGAAGGGCTGCCCGAGGCAGGGGGCCGCCTGGTGCTGTGCCGTCACCATGGCGGACAGACGAAGCGGCTGACTCCGGCCGATTACAGCGTCCGCACCCGGGCCCAGGAATATGGCGGCGGTGCCTGGTGTGCCGCCGATACCGAGACGGTCTATTTCATCAATAACGCCGACCAGGGTCTTTACCGCCAGCGGGGCAACAAGGTGACGCGGGTATTCGCCCGCGACGGCCTGCGCCTGGGAGACCTGCACTGGGATCCGTTCCGGGAACGGGTGATCGCGGTGGCCGAGGATCATTCTGTCGAACCCGAGCCGGCGACCACTCTGGTGGCGGTGGACGCCCACACCGGAAGGCTCAGTCCGCTGGTCGAGGGCGCGGATTTTCATATTGCTCCACGCCTTTCACCGGATGGACAGACACTGTGCTGGGTGAGCTGGGATCACCCGGACATGCCCTTCGACCATGCCCGCCTGTACGTCGCCGAGCTGGATTCGGAGGGACTGCCCGGGACCGCAACGATGGTCGCCGGGCAGTCGCCCGAAGCGGTATTCCAGCCGACCTGGGCCGAGGATGGCAGCCTGTGGTTCGTCAGTGACCGCGAGTCCGGCTGGTGGAATCTGTGGCGTCATGGCGAGGGGGAAACCCATCCGGTGACCCGGGAAAGCGCCGAACTCGGCCTGCCCTGGTGGCAATTCGGCATGCAGAGCTGGGGCTTCTTCGCCCCGGGCAGGGCCGTCTCCGCGGTCAATGAGGACGGGATCTGGCATCTGGCGCGCATCGAAGGAGACAGGACAGAGCCACTGCTCAGGGACTGGAGCGCCATTGCCCATGTCGATGCCGGCGACGGCCAGGCCGTCATGCTGGCCGCCCGTCCCGATCACCCGGCGGCGGTGGTCAAGCTGGACCCGGACAGTGGCGCGAGCGAGATACTGGCGGTGAGTGCCGAGCCGCCCGGGGATCCTCGCTGGCTGTCACGGGCCGAAGCGATCCGCTTTCCGACCGGCGACGACGAAACCGCCCACGCCTTCTTCTATCCGCCGCGCCACCCGGAACAGGAGCCTCTCGCGGGGGAAAGGCCGCCGGTGCTGGTCAAGTGCCATGGCGGCCCGACCGGCGCCACCGACAATGCCTATGATCCGCGCATCCAGTACTGGACCAGTCGTGGCATCGCGGTCGTGGACATCAATTACCGGGGCAGTACCGGCTTCGGGCGGGCCTACCGGCACCGCCTGTACGAGGGCTGGGGGGAACTGGACGTGGACGATTGCGTGCAGGCGGTCAGGTATCTCGCCGAGGCAGGTCGGGTGGACGCCGACCGGGCCCTGATCTCCGGCTCCAGTGCCGGTGGTTACAGTGTGCTCGCGGCACTGGCCTTCACCGATGCCTTTGCCGCCGGGGCAAGCTATTACGGGGTCAGTGACCTGGAACGCCTGGACGAGAGCACACACAAGCTCGAGTCACGCTATCTCGAGAAACTGATCGGGCCACGGGCCCAAAATGGAGAACGATGGAAGGCCCGCAGCCCGATCCATCATGTCGATCAGATCCAGGCACCGGTGATCTTCTTCCAGGGCGACGAGGACCGGGTGGTGCCCCCGGAGCAGGCCGAACGCATGGCCACCTCGCTGCGCGAACGGGGCCAGCCGGTGGCTCTGGTAATCTTCCCGGGAGAAGGGCACGGTTTTCGCTCCTCGGAATGCATCCGGAACGCGCTGGACATGGAGTTGTCCTTCTACGGTCGGGTACTGGCTTTCACGCCTGCCGACGCCACCGCCGAACCGGAGATCGACAACCTGTGACACGCACGCCCGTCCCCTTGCTGCTTTTGCTTGCCGCTTTCCTGCTGCCGGCCGCACCGGCCCAGGCCGATCCGGTGATCACGGTGGAAATCGAGGGCATCGAGGGGGAGATACTGACCAACGTCCGCCAGCAGCTCTCGGTGCATCGTTATCGCGAGGAAGAAATGAGCGAGGCGCGCCTGCGCCGCCTGCACTCGCGTGCGCCGGAGGAGATTCGCCGTGCCCTGCGACCCTTCGGTTATTACCGCCCCGAAATCAGCCGCGAACTGAGCCGCAGTGAAGA
>SLND01000012.1 GCA_007133205.1 Natronospiraceae bacterium
AAAACCAGGCCGTTCCGGCTGCGTATGGCGACACAATAGGTCATTTTCGATTCTGGGCTGCGGCGGTGGCTTTACTGGCCGGCGACAGTCATTTCCCGGATAAGGAGCGAGCCGGTCCGTATATTGGAACGGGTGTCCAGGTCCGCCCCCGCAGCCACAATGTTGGCAAACATGTCACGCAGATTACCGGCAATCGTGATTTCCTGCACGGGCTGGCGAATCTCGCCATTCTCGACCCAGAATCCGGCCGCGCCGCGGGAGTAGTCCCCGGTCACGCCGTTGATCCCCTGCCCCATCAGTTCGGTCACCATCAGGCCGGTACCCATCTGTCGGAGCAGGTCTTCACGCGTTCCCTCACCGCCCTGCAATTCCAGGTTGCGGACTCCGCCCGCATTGCCGGTGGTCTCCAGTCCGAGCTGGCGGGCGGTGTAGCTGTCAAGCACGTAGCGGCACAGGCGTCCTTCCTCCACCAGTGGGTTTTCACGCACCGCGACACCCTCGGAATCGAAGGGCGCGCTGCCCATGGCCCCGGGGAGATGGGGACGCTCGACCAGGCTCAGCCATTTCGGCGCCACGGTCTCACCCGCCGCTCCCAGCAGCCAGGAAGCTTCGCGGTACTGGGCGGGGCCGGAGACCGCGCCCACCAGGGCACCGATCAGTCCGCGTGCCAGTTCCGGGGGAAACAGCACCGGCACCCGGCGGGTATCCAGGCGCTCGCTGCCGAGACGGGCCAGGGTCCGCTCGGCGGCCCGGCGGCCGACATCTTCGGGGGACTCCAGGGCATCCGGGCGGCGTGCCACCGTGTACCAGAAATCACGCTGCATTTCCTCGCCCTGGCGTCCAACCACCGCGCAGCTGATCGCATGGGTGTTGCCCTCGAAGCTGCCGAGGAATCCGTGTGAATTGCCGTAGGCGCGCAGGCCGTGATGGGAGTTCACGCTGCCACCGTCGGAGTTCTCGATCCGCTCGTCCAGTGTGCGGGCGGCATCCTCGCAGCGTCTGGCGATGTCGATCGCCTCGTCCGGGGGCAGTTGCCAGGGATGGCACAGGTCCAGGTCCGGCCAGTCCCGCGCCAGATGCTCGGCATCGGGCAGGCCCGCGTGTGGGTCTTCCTGGGTATGGCGGGCCAGTTCACAGGCATGGGCGGCCGCTTCGCGGATCGCGGCGGGATCCAGATCAGAGGTATTGGCGGCACCGCGGCGCTTGCCGAAATAGACGGTGATGCCGATGCCGCGGTCGTTCTGGTATTCGAGGGTTTCCACCTCGCCCATGCGGACGGTGACGCTCAGGCCGGAATCCACGCTGGCGCCGGATTCGGCGGCATCCGCGCCCAGGCGGCGGGCCTCGTCGAGGGCGCGCTGCACCGCCTCTTCCAGCTCGCCCAGACCCACGCTCTTCGCCACTTCGGCGCTGTCGCTCATTACCGCTCCTGCCTTGCTGACCGAAGCCGGGAATTCTAACAGAAGCCCCGCCGGGCCGTTGGGTGGGCCCGGGGGCCTGCGGCTGGGGCGTGCCTCAAGCGCGGGTGAAGTCGTCTTCAAGGGGGATATTGAACACGAAGGGCACGAAGGGGAAAGACAAGACCACGAAGTAAAATAATGAATTCTCTTTGTGCTCTTTTGTTTTACCTTCGTGATCTTCGTGTTAAAAATCCCGCCCAGAGAAAGTTCGTCGAGACAGGAATGTCTCTCCTACAGCGACTCGACACCAAACCATTCTCTCTGCGTCTTCGCGGCTCTGCGGGAAATATTGTCTTTTACAATTTTCTACGGCTTCGTTCCGGCGTTGAATTGGAACACGAAGGGCACGAAGGGGAAAGACAAGACCACGAAGGAAAATAATGATTTTTCTTTGTGCTCTTTTGTTTTGCCTTCGTGATCTTCGTGTCAAAAAATCGCGCCCAGAGAAAGTTCGTCGAGACAGGAATGTCTCTCCTGCAGCCTTTTAATCCCCCTCTGTCTCCCCCTTCTCGCTCGCTGGCGCTCGCTCCAAGGGGGAGGACCTGAATTCCTCTGCGCCTCAGCGTCTCTGCGGGATAACTCCCTCGCTATTGCCGTCGCCCACCGACCTCGGTAATGAGGTCGTGAATGTAATGGATCTTGTCCTGCACCGCATCGGTGAGCACGAAGGGGTAGGCATCACGCAGACCCATGCTGCGGTTCATGAGATTGACGCCGGTGCTGATACGGGTCCACAGCACGGTCAGGTGATCGAAGTCACTGGGCAGGGCATCAATGAATTCCAGGGCATGGGCGGTTTCCAGTGCATCGCGGATCTGGAGGTAATGCCCCCAGCACTCCGCCCAGTCTTCCCAGGGATGGGCACTGGCATAGGCGGAGACATAATGCTTGCGCCAGTCCGCCGGCGGGCCGCTGTTGTAGTAGTTGCTCAGGGCCGTCTTGTAGTCGAGTCTTTCATCACCGAAGCGGGCACGGAACTCGGCATGACGACCCCCGGCCTCAATCACGCGATCCCAGTAGTAATGCCCGATCTCGTGCCGGAAGTGGCCAAGCAGGGTCCGACTTGCCTCGTTCATGCGCTGGCGCATGGCTTCACGCGCGACATCATCCGCTTCGAGGATGTTGATCGTGATCAGTCCATTGGCGTGACCGGTAAACACCCGCCCGGTGTCTCCGGCGGTATCGGCAAACTCGCTTTCAGTCTGCGAGTCTTCGAGAAAGGCGAAGGCCAGTCCCTTGCCCGGGTCTTCCTTCTTGGAACTGAAAGGCAGATTCAGGTGTTTCAATTCATACAGCAGACGCCGCTTTTCCCGTTCGACATTCAGCCACTTCTCCCGGTTTCCGGGGCGGGAGAGATTCGGAATCACCTTGTTGAGCCGGCAGGCCTCGCAGAATTTCTCCTTTTCCTCCACCGGAACCATCCAGTTGCAGACGTTTTCGTCCGCATAGTTGCCGCACTTGCGATAACGGCCTGCGTCACCTTCGGTGGTATAGGCCTGCCAGGTTCCGGTTCCGGCCGGTTCGAGCGCCGCCTGCAGCATTTGATCGGGCAGGAATCCGAGCTCCCGCGTACAGGAAAGACAGCGGGTGTTTTCGAAATAGACGGTATTGCCACAGTGACAGCGGAAGATGTTCATGCGGCACGATCCAGCAGGAAGTAGGTGTTACTGATCTGTTCGTGGACCTGGCCCAGCTCGAGCTGGATCTGGTCACTGAACTCATGCAGGCCCTCGTCCGCCAGTTCGGGCACGTCCGCCTCCTGGACCTTGCGCTGCAGGCGGGTCACGCTGCGCAGCGGGGCATCGTTGCGCGGCAGGTCATGCAGACAGGCCTCCACCTGATCGAGACAGAAATGCAATGCGCGGGGGAATTCCCGGTCCTGCAGGAGAAAACGCAGCACATCGGCACCGCGCACCCGGACCCGAACGTTCTGGCGATACATCTGATAGGCAGTCAGGGACTTGAGCACACTCATCCACTGGATGTTCTCGAAGGGCGTCAGTTCCTCCCTGCGCCCCGGCAGAAGGTCCGCCGAACGCACATCCAGGATGCGGGTGGTGACGTCGGCCCGCTCGAGATTGCGGCCCATGCGAATGAACTCGTAAGCCTCGTCATGACTCATGGTGCCGTCGAGCAGGCCATTGAGAAGCTGGCTGCTATGAATGACACCGCGCAGAAAGTCATAGCGCTTGCTCTTGGCAATGCCACCGCGCAGACGATCGTAGGCGTGCAGATAGAGATCATTCACCTGTTCCCAGGCCTCCCGCGGCACCAGGTCACGGGTCGAGCGCAGGTTCTCCCGTGCATTCTGGATGCAGGAAAGAATGGAGCCCGGATTACGCCGGTCCGCGATCAGGAACCGGGTGACACTCTTCTCATCCATCTCGTCATACAGTTCGAAGAAGGCCGGTTCGCTGCCGGTGATGGCAATCAGGGGTTCCCAGCCAAAGGTGACTGAGCGAGGCAGGTCCAGCACCAGGTTGCTGTTCACATTGACCAGGCGCGCCAGACCCTCGGCCCGCTCCATGTAGCGGGCCATCCAGTACAGGTGTTCAGCGACTCTCGAAAGCATGGGGCAGTCCTCCGCTGGGCTGCGTCATTTCTTGCCCGTATCCACGATCCAGGTGTCCTTGCTGCCACCCCCCTGGGAGGAATTGACGACATAGGAACCGGACTTCAGGGCAACCCGGGTCAGCCCGCCCGTGGTCACCGCGATATCGTCCCCGCTCAGGATGAAGGGACGCAGGTCCACGTGTCGTGGCGCTACCTTGCCGTGGCCGTCGATGGTCGGCGTGGTGGATAGATTGATCAGGGGCTGGGCGATATAGTTTCTCGGGTTCTTCCTGATCTCGCCGGCAAACTCCTCCCGCTCCTTCTTGCTCGCAAAAGGACCCATCAACATGCCGTAGCCGCCGGATTCATTGGCCGGCTTGACCACGAACTTGTCCAGGTTCGCCAGCACATGCTCGCGTTCCTTGTCATCAATGCAGACCCAGGTCGGCACATTGTCCAGAACCGGATCCTGATCGAGGTAATAGCGGATCATCTCCGGGACATAGGCATAAACCAGCTTGTCATCAGCCACACCCGCCCCGGGTGCATTGGCCAGGCCCACATTGCCCGCGCGCCAGGCACGCATCAGCCCGGGCACACCCAGGACCGAGTCGGGGTTGAATTCTTCGGGATCCAGGAACCAGTCATCGATGCGGCGATAGACCACATCCACCCGGGTGAGCCCTTCAATGGTGCGCATGTAGACGCACTCGTCCTCGCCGACCATCAGGTCACGGCCTTCCACCAGTTCAACCCCCATCTGCTGTGCGAGATAGGCATGCTCGAAATAGGCCGAGTTGTATATGCCGGGCGTGAGCACGGCAACCACCGGATAATCCATCGGCCGCGGTGACATGGAGGCGAGCATGTCAAACAGCTGCGCAGGATAATCGTCCACCGGCAGGATGTTCTGGTGCTCGAACACTTCCGGGAAGACCCGCTTCATGACATGCCGGTTCTCGAGCATGTAGGACACCCCGGAGGGTACGCGCAGGTTGTCTTCCAGTACATAGAATTTGCCGTCATTGCCGCGAATCAGATCCGAGCCGCAGATGTGGGCCCAGGTGTTGAGCGGTGGTTCGACGCCGACACACTCGGGACGAAAATTCCTCGAAGTCTCGATCAGTTCCCGGGGAAAACGGCCATCGGCAATGATGCGCTGGTCGTGATACATGTCCTCGATGAACATGTTGAGCGCCTGGACCCGCTGGCGGAGGCCCGCTTCGGTCTTCTCCCACTCCCGGCGGGGGATGATCCGGGGAATGATGTCGAAGGGCCAGGCCCGGTCGATGCTGCCGCCCTCGGTATAGACGGTGAAGGTGATCCCCATGACAATGATCGCAAGCTCCGCCGCATCCCGACGCTCCAGCAGTTCCTCGTCGGACAGCTGGCGGAGACGCTTGCACAGCTCGCGGGCGGCCTTTCTCGAATTGCCCGGCGAGCTGATGAGCTCATCGTAGAATATTCCGGGGTCGTAGTCCTTCCAGTCTATGGCCATGCCGTGGTCCCTGAGTCTGGCGTGAAAACGGCTTCATGGTAGCCGTTTCCCGCCGGAATTTTCGAATCCGGAGGATTGATTCATGTCCAGCCCCATCGCCTTGATCTGTCATGGAGGTGCCGGCGCCGTCGCCAGGCAACGCCATCAGGCCTGCCTTGAAGGTGCGGCCAGGGCGGCCGCCGTCGGCCGTGAGCTACTGGAAAGCGGGGCTTCGGCGCTTGACGTGGTGGAGGCGGTGGTCAGGGAGCTGGAAGTCAATCCCCAGTTCAATGCCGGTCACGGTTCGGTCCTGGATGAGCGCGGTGAAGTCCTGGTGGATGCCTCGATCATGTCCGGTCCCGATCAGCGCGCGGGCGCGGTGGCCCTGCTCCGGGGCATTGCCAATCCGGTCAGCGTGGCCCGCCGGGTCATGGAAGAAGGCCGACACGTCTTCCTGGCCGGGCCGGGGGCGGAAGAGTTCGCCCGCGAAGCCGGCTTCGAGTTCTGCGATCCCAAAAGCCTGATCACGCCGCACGAGCGGGAACGCTGGGAAACCATGCACGGCACCGTCGGCGCGGTCGCTCTTGACCGCGAGGGACGGCTGGCGGCGGCGACCTCCACCGGTGGTGTGGTCGGCAAGCATCGCGGCCGCGTGGGTGATTCGCCGCTGATCGGCTGTGGCAACTGGGCCGACAGCGAAGTCGCCATCTCCTGCACCGGCCAGGGCGAGGCCTTTTTGCGCACGGCCCTGGCCAAGCACGCGGCCATGGACTACCGCATCGACTCGAATGTCACCCGCACCGCCGAGGCCGCCATCCAGCACATGGGCTCGGTCACCGGCGGCGAAGGTGGTCTGATCATGGTGGATCGCAAGGGACGGATCGCACGCGCCAGGAACAGCAAGCAGATGGTGGTCGCCGGATTCGATGTGGACGGTGATGTGGGTCCGGAGTTGTGATTCCAGGTACGCGAACTGGGAATTGAGCTTGCGGGCTTCGATCCGACGCCGGATTTGAACACGAAGGGCACGAAGAAAAAGAAAAGGACACAAAGACTAATGTTATTTTCTTCGTGTTCTTGTGTTTTTCCTTCGTGATCTTCGTGTTACAGAGCCAAGTTCGCAGAAACCTCTGGCTGAAAGCCTCACCTACAGATTCTTGATCCCCCTCTATCTCCCCTTTCTCGCTCGCTGACGCTCGCTCCAAGGGGGAGGACCTGAAACCCTCTGCGTCTTCGCGTCTCTGCGGGCGATATTGCTTTGCAGTTCACTGCGCCTTCGATCCGGCGCCGGATTTGAACAC
>SLND01000007.1 GCA_007133205.1 Natronospiraceae bacterium
GAGCGCCGCAGGCGCGCAGCCCGAAGCGAAGCGGAGGGTGAGGCCCATGGAAGGGCCGAACAATCCCTCCCTCTCCGCCAAACACCTGTCGAGGCCATCCCCCACCGGATGGCCTTTTTTCGTTGAGGGAAGTCGTATTCGAACCCCCGGTGAGATAAACGACCAACCAAGGGGTATCCGCTTTACACCCATTTACTTCGGCCGATATTTCGACTCCATCTCATGCCAGTACCACAGCCCGGCAATCAGCCCGAACAGGGGAACCGAGATGAGCAGACTGAAGAGAACAAAGCCGAGACCGGGCGGTTGCCCGGTGGCCAGCCAGATGAGCAGGAGCCCGGCCAGGGCGACCGGCAGGGCCCACCCGGCTATGCCGTAGCGGAGCACGAAACGGGCTCGCCCCATCCGGCGTATCTGGCGCCAGCGTTCTGCCTGGTCGGGTGTCATTGGGCCTGAGCCACCTGTCTGGCGTCGGTTGAGCCCCATCATGCCCTCATTGTGCCGGCTCGGGGAAGCCGCGGACCTCGGCCCGCACGGTCAGGCGGCAGACCGGCAGTTCTGAATGCAACCATCCTCCCACAGGAACACAGGACGGGTTCACCGTGGATGGGCCACCCCCTATACTGGACCTGAATCGATCGGGCTCCTGCACATTTGGCCATCAAGCGCACCAGACGAAGGGGACTGCCATGCAACGCCTGACCGAGGGGCCGCTCTACGAGCGCGCACGCGCCGCTGTCGAGGAGCACTTCGAAACCTATTTTCGCGAACGCGATCTTGAGCGAACCCTCGCACAATATGACTCGGAGGCCATTGGACTCGGTTCTGGACGGGGGGAGTGTGCACTCACCCCGGAGGAACTACGCAGCGTGATCAGGCGCGATCTCGAGGGCTACCCGGAGCCGGTGAATTACAGCCTGCAGGAATGTGAGCTCTACCAGGTCAGCGATGACGTGGTGGTATCCCAGGTATTGATGGAATTTCAGCTCTCCTCGCCCACCCATCGGATGGTACTGCGAGAGGGCCGTCACACTCTGGTCTGGCGCTTTCCCCCGGATGCGCCCGCACGCATCTGTCACGTTCACGTCTCATTCCCCACCGACCTGCATGGTGACGAGGAACCCTATCCGCTCAAGGAACTGGAAGAAATCTCGCGGATGGTGGACGACATGATCACTGACCGGACACGGGATCTGATTGACTCTTACAAGAAACTGGAACAGATGGTGGTGCGGGATCGGCTCACCGGTATCTACAATCGCCTCCGTCTGAATGAAGCACTGGACCGGGAACTGATGCGGGCCAATCGTTACAACACGATCTTTTCAGTCCTGTTCCTCGATCTCGATAACTACAAGCATGTCAACGACACCCATGGTCACCTGGCCGGTGACGAGGTACTGAAGGCGGCAGCCACCACCATTGATAACAATGTACGCGAGACTGATACCGCAGGACGCTGGGGTGGTGACGAATTCATGGTCGTGTTGCCTGAAACCGATGCCTGGCAGGCACAACGCCTCGGTGAGAAGCTGCGCCGACGCTTTTCGGCCAATCGATTCAGATTCGATGATGACGAGGAGCTGGCCCTGAGCATGAGCGGCGGGATTGCGATGTATCAGGGTGGCGATGACATGGAGTCGCTATTCGCCCGGGTCGACCGGGCCCTGTATCAGGCGAAGCAGGCGGGACGGGACCAGGTGGTCGTGGCGCCGGAAAAACCTGCGTCCTGAAAGCTGAAGGCTGCCGGAGGGCAACCCGCACCGGCAAGCCGGGCTACCCTACGACAGCCTTCTGGCGCCTGACTGCTGGCGCGCGGAACCTTGGTTCAATCGTTTCGGTGCTCCCGACGGTGTTCGCGCCGTTCCTCACGTCTTTCTTCACGGCCCTCGCGCCGCTCTTCACGCATGTCGCGGCGCTCTTCACGCATTTCCCGCCGTTCCTCGCGCATTTCACGCCCGGTTTCCCGTCGTTCACGAATGAACTCACGCCGCTCATCGGCGTCCATGCGTTCCCAGCGTTCACGCACCCGCTCACGGTCCTCGGGGGGCATTTCGTGATACCGATCGAAAGCCTCCTGGACACGTTCCTGGGCTTCTTCGGGCAGGTGCTCAAATGCGACGTAACGCTCCCGAATACCACGGCGCTCTTCCTCGTCCATTTCCCGCCAGCGCTCGAATCCCTCTCGCGCGCGTTCACGCTCGTCGGCATCCATGGCCTCCCAGCGCTCTGCCCCACGGGCCAGATTTTCGCGGCGTTCGGAGGGCATCTCATCCCATTCTCCTTCCACGGATGAGAGGAGTTCACGCTGGTCATCACTCAGTTCAGCCCAATCCGGAGCCGCCTGCGCCGAAACGGGAAACGCAAATACAAGGCTCAGGCCCGCGATCAGCAGGAAAGCGCGATAAGCCATCGGTTTCAAGAATTCAGCGTTCATTATCTTCCTCCTCCTGGGTGTCGTCTTCCTCCATTTCGGTTTCAACGACATCCTCCGTCAGGAACATCAAGGCTTCAGGATCAATCCATTCCCCCTCGGCAGACGTGAATTCCCCCACGAATTCCAGCAATTCCGGGTCCGGCGGCTCTTCTTCGGCTGCGACATTCCCGATCAGCAGGCACCCGGCCAGACCCAGAACGGTGCAGCCGATGATTCGATAACTAGCCACTTGTCTCGTCCATGGTCTCGGCCTCATCCAGCCCTTCCTCTTCCAGCCAGAGATAGAATTCCAGTTCGGCATAGAAATCGAGATCCTTGCCGGCCAACAGGATTTCGAGGTCATGCGGTGCGGCCTCGTCCGCAATGGGCTCGGCAACCGGGGCCTCAGGCGTGGGCTGCTCGCCCGGCCAGAGCAGTACCACCAGCAGGCTGGCCGCCGCACCGGCGGGTAACCAGGCCCAGCGTGAAAAACCCGGAAGGCCAAAGCCGAGGCGCTTCGTCCCCTTCTCGGCAGCGGCATTGATTGCCGCATGCCTGGCCATGGCCAGCCGTCGCCGGTCCCGCGCCGGAGTATCAGCGACACGGGATTCGAATTGGCGGCGCAAGCGCTGTTGCAGGATATTGTCTCGCTCAGTCATATCCTTGTCCTTCATGACAGATGACTTCCGAGTACTGAACGCATCCGCTCCATGGCGCGCGAGTACTGGGTCTTGACGGTGCCTTCCGAACAGTCCATGGCGAGCGCGGTCTCTGTCACGCTCATGCCCTCCAGCAGACGAAATATCAGCGTTTCCTGCTGACGTACCGGCAATTGGGCCAGTGCACCGGAAAAGTCCTGCCACAAGGCTTCGTCTTCCAGCTCACGGGCCGGGTTGTCGGCCTCGGGGCCGGGGCTCGACTCGACCGGGTCGGCAAGTTCCGGATCCCGCTCGTCCATGAAAAGGCGGCGGTGCAGGCTGGTTCGACGCTGAAAATCGTGCACCCGATTGGCGAGAATCCGGTAGAACAACGGTGTCCATTCGGATTCCGGCCGTTCAGAGTAGTTCGTCACCAGTTTCAGCATGGCATCCTGTACCGCGTCATGTGCCGAGTCCCTGTCTCCCAGGCGCAATTCGGCAATTCGAAAGGCCCGGACTTCAATCGAGGCCAGGAATTCATTCATCCCGTCTCTCACCGGGCCTTCCCTCGTCTCAATGCGTCCATCACTGGGCTTCACTCCTATAACGCTCGAGATGGAGATTGGTTGACAGGCCCGCTGACGCGCCCAGGCCTCCGGACCGCCATACGGCTCGAAAGGTTCGCCCGGGAAAATTTTTTCCAATTTTCGTCAACCCGGACAGGGGGTCAAACGTTAGGGGGTCAGGCCTGACCGGATTTTCGCCGTGAGGCGGTGTCTGGCAGGCCGGTTATGGACCCTCGGGACTCCCCCCCCTCATCCCGTGAGGTCCAGTACACCGCCGGGCCCGATCGGGTCCGGCGGTACTTTTTCTGGGTGCGAAAAATGGGGCTGGAGCCGTTCCCCGCCCAGCTCAGAGCGCGCCTGTCCAGCGATAGACCCTGTCCACGAGGCCCGGAACGAATGCCCCCAGGCGGCCCACCATGCCCAGCCGGGCCGGCACGAAACACTCCTTTCTGCGGCGTTTGAGCATCCTCATGATCGCGCGCGCCGTCTGCTCCGTGGTCGCCACGGGAATACCGGGGGGCAGCCTGTAGTAGCGTCCGTGGAGGCTCTCGGCCGTCATCGGGCTTGAGACAGGGCCGGCCATGACCAGGCCAATGTGAAAACCCTCGCTGTGCAATTCCTGGCGCAAGGACCGGAAATAGGCGTTCACCGCGTGCTTGCTGGCTGAATAGGCGGCCATCCAGGGTGGGGATATGCAGCCCGACAGGGAGGAGAGATTGACGATGGAACGGGTATTACCGGCGCGCAACAGGGGCAGTGCCGCATCGACCATGCGGACCGTGCCGAGGAAATTGACCTGCATGAAGCGTTCTGCGGTCTCGGCCCCCAGCTCGGTGGTCGGGCCGACCGCAAGCTGGCCGGCGGAGTTGACCAGGATATCGAGGCGTCCGTCGCCTGCCTCTATTTCCCGTACCACCCGCTCCGGATCGCCGGCCGCGGTAACGTCGGCGGTCAGGCTGCGCACCTGACCACCGACTTCGGCTGCGGCCTTTTCCAGTCGCCCGGCATCACGGGCCACCAGCCAGACCCGCGCACCGGCAGCGGCCAGGCGCCTCGCGGTGGCCAGTCCGATCCCGCTGGAACCGCCGGTCACCAGAGCCACGGTCCCTTCCAGGCCCCGGCTCATGGCTGACCCCTCATGGCTCCATGGGCACCTGCCGGATGATCTTGCCGTCGATCCGTTCGAAGATGTCTTCCAGGCTGTGACCGGTGATGGTCAGACCGTGGTTCTTGAGGCCGACCACCGCTCGGCCCGGATCCGGCTGCTGACGCGCCAGCTCCGCCACCTCCTGGGCCAGTTCATAGGTGCCGCAGGGGTAGTTCACGCGGGTGCTCTCGATCCCTTCCATCCAGGCGTGAATGTGGATGATGGCACCGATCTCCGGATGTTCCTTGTAGAGATTCCAGTGCTCGATGGCATCCACGGACGCAGACCGCGGTTCAACCCCCGGTGGTACACGCACCACCATGGCATCCTCTTCCGGCACGTAGTCCGAAATCAGCAACACGTCGCGACCGACCTCCCGCAGGTTGGACTTGTCCACGCCCCGGGCGCTCATCCAGAAGGTATCCTCGTCCTCACGGACGCTGACGTTGCCATAGGACAGGCCGCCCAGACCGAACAGGCGCCGGACGTGCTGCATGTCCCGTTCACTGAGAATCTCGTGAATGGGGAAGGCGGTCGGCAGCAGTCCCATGCCATCCAGTTTGCGGCCCGCGTCATAAATCGCGCGGGTCCGGGCATTGCCGTCGCGCAGCTCCTCCGGCAGGTCATCCCGGAAGATGTTGTTGATGACCAGCCGCGTGGAGGCCAACGGCGCGACATGGCTGTAGACTTCCTCGAAGTACTCCGCTCCGTCACGGTCACGGGCCGTGTAATACCCCTGTTCCAGGGTAATGAAGTAGGTGTCCTTGCCGCCGTCATCCGAAGGCGTGATGAAGATGAAGAGATTGGAAAGGGACTTCACCAGCATGGGATAGGCGGTCGACAGGATGTCATCGGGTTTTTCGTCCACTTCCGTGACCCCGACGACGAAGGTCCCCTGGGACTTGCGCCTGAAGGGGCGGGGTCGGCCCGGATCAACAAAGTGGATGACCAGACCGGGGCTTTCCTCGGAATCGACCCGCTCATGCCCGGCCGCTTCCATCCGTTGTCCGATGCCCTCGGCAAACCACTTGAGATAGTCGGAGTCCGCTTCGCCATGGAAGGCGATTTCCGAAAGCCGGCGCGGCTGTACACAGCTTGCTGCGACTGAGTTCATTGGCGATCACCTCCCCTCTGCCTTGTGTGCGTTTACTGCGCCCGCGGGGGGGGTCGCAGTCCCTGCCGTGTTCTTGTTCCTGCAGCACCCCAGTGTAGTGCAGAAAGGCGTCCGTTCACATACTCGACGAGTGTCGATGCGGCCTGTTCACTGACAGGGCCTCAGCGCACATCCACCACCCGGCTGCCACGCTTGTAGACCACCTTCCAGCCCTGCCAGTTCGGCAACTCCCAGCGCCGGGGCTCCGCCTTGCGAGTTCCCTCGCGATGCTCGAGCAAGACACGCTTGCGCCTGGGCTCGTAGCGGGCGTCCATGACCAGGTCATGCAGTGAAACGACGGCCGGGTACTGACGCTCGAATTCAGGCCGCTCCCACTCCGGGATACCGGGAAAGCGCAGATCTTCCGCCTCCACCAGGGCAAGATCCTCCGCCTCTTCCACACCGAGTTCCGCCAGTCGCTCCTGCAGCCAGTCACGGGCATCAACGGCCTCGCCGTCACTCCGCCCCAGGGCAAGATACAGTGCCCACTGGGCCAGATCATGTCGCAGCCGCTCGCCCGCCGGCTTCAGGCAGCGATCTTCCACGATCAGACGGGCCAGGGTTTCACGCAGATCAGCGTCCCTGGGACTGTATTCCTCGGTCGCAATCACCCGCCCGGCATGCACGCGCTCGCGAACAGCGACCGGCCGCCCCGATTCCATGCGGGCATCTCCCAGGCGAAGCTCGCCGATACCGGCCTTTGCCAGCTCGGCGAGGGACA
>SLND01000177.1 GCA_007133205.1 Natronospiraceae bacterium
AGCTCATTGAGGGCCGTGACCAGCTCGCCCGAACTCTTTTCCAGGCTGTCGCGGTCGTCATAACTGAAACAGACCGACTGCTGGCCATGAAAGGCAAAGACCTGGGAAAGACTGTGCAGGCGTCCGGCCGAGCCATAACAGCCATGGACCAGCACCGTGACGCCTTCATTCGAGTTGAGCTCGAAGCTGCGATCCTCGATATCCGCACAGGGGCCGAGATTGTCGATTTCCAGCTCCCGGTCGGCAACCGGCAACTGGGTACGATCCAGCGGCTCTAGCCCCTTGGGCCCGAGCTTGGGCTGCACGCAAGCACTGACGAAGAACAACACCAGCAGCCCGCAGAGGACGCGGGCGGGAAGCTTTACCCACTTCATTCGCAGGTTCCCTGCCTTGATTCCTGCGCACCAATATACATTCCTCAGGAGCGATGTGCAGATCGCCCCTGCGCGAGCCCCGCTTGCCCGCTCGACATTGCCGGCCATTGACACCGGGGAAGGCGACGAACAGAATTATCGCCCTCCCCCCTTTCTGGCTCCCCCCCCATGGGTGCCACTGCGCCCGGCTCGTATTCGAGTCGCGCCCGCAGCGCCGTGCGTATTGCCCGGCGTTGGTGGCGATGTTCACCCGCCGAATCGTTCCGGCAACGAATCGGCCCGGCCCCGAAACGGCGCATGATGGCGCTGGACATCATCGAACAGGACAATTCAGGCGATGAGCAAAGACCCGAACGTCTACGTCAATGGGCGGCCGATCATCTACAAGGACAGCGGCGCGCAGGTGGTCACGCCCGACGACGTCTGCTGGACCCCGAACGGCAGCGGCAGCGACACGCCGGTCACCTATACCAGCGTGGCCACTTCGGCGGATGCCGAAGGCTGCGCGGAGCGCAGTCTGGTCAACGGCAAGCCGGTGTGTACCACCGCAAGCATCTTCTCTCGCAGCACCGGTGCCGAGGCCGGCGTCAACGGCGGAATCAAATCCGGCACCGTCAGCGACCGGGCCGAGTTCCTGACCGGGTCTCCGGACGTCTTCATTGGCGGCCAGGCGGTGGCGCGCCATGGCGATCTGATGACGAACAACGCCGGCAACACCGCCCCGGCCGAGGTGATGCAGCCGGGCGGACGCCCGCTTGATGTCAATGTCGAGGACCTGGCCGCAGAAGCGCTCGAGCGCGAGGCCCTGCCGGACCGCTACGTGGCGGGATTGCTCGGTGCCGCACCCATGAGCCGTACCACTGCAGCGCTGCGCGACGGGGTCGTCTACCTCGAACAGTTGCCGGAGGAAGACAGCCTGTCCGCCTGGCGCCGGGCGCTGGACCATGCTTTCGGTGCCCCGCTCACCATGGATGATTTCGAAGGCAGCGATCACCGGGCCTGGTTGACCCCGGCCGCGGCGGAAAGCGCACGGGCCATTCTCCAGCTCCCCGGCGATGACGGTTCGATCTACCTGCCGCTGGGGCCGTTGCGCTCGGAAGCAAAGGCCGACGCCGAGGCCCGCGCCCAGGACGCCGAGGACCTGGAACTGGCCCTGCGGGTGAGCGTACCGATGATGCGCGACGGCCGCACCGGTGAATGCCTGCCACCGCCGGAAGGGCGGCGGATGTACATTTTCATGGACGGGCACCTGTGGCGGGAACTGGAAATCGACCACCGCGGGTGCTGGCGGGACATCGATCTCGCCCGACATGCCGGCCAAGACCAGCGCCCGGCCGGCAATATTGGCCAGCCCTGGGTGGTACTGCCCGCGCGTATCGACGGCCGAGAGCCGAAGCTCGAAATGGCTCTGTCGGCGGTGCCCTGGAGCTGGCGGCGGATCCAGACCATGGGCGGACTGGCCGATGACGACTGGCGCCGTCTCGCGCTGAAGGAATCCCTCCACGCGGTCGAGGATGCCCCGGGCGGGCGTGACCGGGCCTGGCGCTGCCAGCGCTGCGAGACGGGCGCCCTGGCCGCCGGCGAGAGCGTCCAGGGGGATGGCGGGACCCTCGGGCTGCTGCCCGCCGCCGATCTGCCTCCGGTCGAGGACCCCGATCTGCTCGGCGACCGGGAAGCCGATACCGCCGGGACAGGGGACGATCCCCTGGAGGAGCTGCGGCGCTCGGGCGTGACCGCCCTGATCATCAACGACCCGTTCTACCAGGCCGAAACCCGGCAGGTGGCGGTTCTGCGTGCCCGCCAATGGCGCGTCGGTCTGGACCAGGCCCTCGGGCGTGGGGAATACGGTCTTGCAATCATGACTGACATCGCACGCCAGAACCCGGAACTGGCCGAGCACATTGATCAGGCTGTGCTCGACCAGAAAATCCGGGAATGGGACGAGGCCGAGGACCGCATCCGCGGGGAAATGGAAGACAGCGAAAAGGCCATGGTGGCCACCCTGGAATCGGATGGCTTCCAGCGGGCCCTGTCCGACTTCATGGATGAGCCTTCTCCCGAGCGCCAGGCCGGGGGGCTTGCCTGGTACGCCGCGCTTATTGCCGACCTGGGCGAGAGCGAAGCGGCGAGAACCCATTTCGCCCGGCTCGCGAAAGGCGAGCTCCCGCTGCTGGAGACGGTAACCGACCCCGACGAGCGGGTCGCGGACGTGCTCGGCCGGATGGAAACCCAGCGTTTCTGGGACGAAAACCTCTCCGAGCCGGTCCGTCATGCGGTCGGTCTGGGCAAGGGCAGCGCCCGCCGGCGGTTGTCGGGACCGGTCGCCCGCCTCGCCGAGGCGATGAGCAGCTACTGGCTGGACCACGACGACCACGGCCTGGAAGCACTGGTCGTCTTCGCGCATCGCTTCGCCGATACCGGTGCGCGCGTGACCCGCGTGCACAGTCACACCCTGATCCGCGAACAGGCCCGCGCCACCGGTGGCGCGCGGGGGGTGCTCCTCCACCCCGCACAGGCCGCGAATGCCCCCAGCTTCGAGATCGATCGCATTCGCCACGGCTTCGACCCGCGCCCGGGCCGTAGCAGCCGCAAGGCCAGACGCCTGATCCGCCTGTATTACACCTTCGAGGTGGCCAATGCCTTGTTCGCGACCCGTTACCTGGCGAAGGAGGGCATCGGCCGGGACTGGGACACGGCGGCGCACCTCGGAGCCATCCTTGCCGCCTCGATGATCCCTGTCCGAGCGATGCTGGAGTCACATGCGGAGGGATTGAGCGGGCAGGCAGGTCGGGTACAGAGGCGGGAAAAGTATGCGCGCAATGTACGGGCCCGAGCACTTAATTCGGCCACAAGGCGACATGCTGCAGGCTTGGTGGGACAGTTCCAAATACGATCAGAGCGACTGCACCGCAGCGCGGAAAGTCTGGAAGTTTGGGCAGGAAGAGCGCGCTTGCTCGGCGCCGCCGGCGCGTCATTGGGAACCGTTCTGGATTATCGATCCCTGCGCCGTGACCTGGGCGAGGGCAACAGATCGGGGGCACAGACTTCCGCCACCATGCTGGCCGGCAGTCTGCTGTTGGCCCTGGGCTTTGTGAACGCCCCGGGGATGTTGCTTGCCGGTACGATCCTGAGTCTCGGCGGCGGCCTGGGGCATATCATGAGCCGGCACAGCGAACTGGAGCGCCTGCTCCGCCATGGCCGGTTCGGGCGGGCACCCTACGCCAGTGATCGTGACGGCGATCCGTCGAAGCCCGAGTCCGACCTGGAAGCCTTCGACGATGCCGGTGCCCGTGACTTGCTCTGGCGATGTTCGCCGCGGGATTTGGAAGCCGAACTGAACGCCCTGCACCAGCACCTCAGTGGCGGACAGATCGTGATTCGCCGTCGCCGGGAGGTCCTGGACAGCGGTCAACAGTCCGCGCAATACGGCTATTTCGATCTCACCTACGTGCCGGGCCTGTTCCAGCCGGGGCGCAGCCGGATTCAGGCCCATGTCGACATCTACATGCGCGGCGGCAGCCGCCGCTTCGGCTGGGTGCCGGGGGTGACTCCAGACCATATTGAAGAGCTGCGAAAGGAACGCTCGCTCACCCGGGACCTGGTGGCCCGGCCCTACTATGGCGGGCGCGAGGAAAGCGGTCCGCTCGAATCCTTGCGCATACTGGTACGGGCCGAGCGGGTGGATCTTGAACAGGCCGAGGTGAAGGCCTGGGCGATGATCTATCCCAACGGGGATGAGTCGGTATCGGTCGCGGTGGAGGCCGTCTGCGAGGGGGCCGAGTTCGAGGGCGAGGTGAGCAAGTCGGATCATGATCGCTGGGCCCGGGAATGGCAGGCCCTGTTGCGGGAAGGGGGGGATTGAAATGGCCATTCTGCGCTTACAGGAAATGGATACCAGCTTGCTTCGGTTCGGCGTCTGGATGCGCTATTACATCCTTTCCCCCGACAACGATGAGCGGGTGTTTCATCCCGGGGAGCTCGGCGAAGATCTCGAGGCAAGGGTGCGTGGGGCCTATACACACGGTGATCTGGCCGTGCGACCCGCAGCCTGGCTTCGAGGGGCGCTGATGAATATCACCTGCCTGTTCTTTGTCGCGACCTGCGGTTTCCTGGTTTACGATCCCTGGCCGGCGCTGGTGCTGGCCCCGCCGTTCAGTTGGCCCTTGTTCATCTCGGCCTTTCTGACTGCCTTTTTCTTCTGGCTGGCCAATCGCGCCGGACAAGGATGGCCCTTTCGCTTTCGCCGCTACTATGTCTTTGATCGCGGCAAGGGTCTGGTACATATCCCCAGGCTCTTCGGTGGCTGGGAGACCCTTCGCTGGCGGGATGTCGATTTCGTCATCTACAAGCAATGGGGGGCCATGCTTCAATCACGCGACGTCCATCTCGATATGGTCTTTCCACCTTCGAACGTCTACCGGATCAATTCGACCAATCTCCAGGTCCTGCAATGGAAGACCTCCCGGCGGCTGTGGTGGCTCTGGAGCTGGCCAACCCTTTTTACGACAGCGGCGCGGCGCTGTCATATCGCATCGGTATCGATCAAGGACGATAACGAAAAACGTGTGTACAGCGAGTGGGTCAGTATTTCCAGGTTCATGTCGGACAGGGAATCCGCATTGGAAGACCAGGAGCTGTGGGAGATGCGGGAACAGTCTGGCCTGCTTGAGGAATGGTGGTGGTGCAAGGCCGATTGGCCCCCGCGGGCGCTTTACGAGCACTGGAAGCGGGTCGGCTGGAAGGGGCTGACCGACGACGAACGTAAATCCCTTGAGGCCATCGGCGGTTTTGCCCGCTTCGATCCGGACCAGCTCCCCGACAGGATCACCTGGTGGCGGGACGAGGAAGGGGACTGGCACCGGGTAAGCCGGAAGCCGCCCCCGGACCCGCTGCCCGAGGTGCGTCACGAGGGCGTGTTCTGGGACACAAAAACTGGTCGGACCGTGAAGCTGAGCGGAGACTGGGACCTGGCCCGGGTACTTGAGCACTACTATCGCGTCCCGCGAGATGCGATCTATCGGGGGGAAGGGCGTGGTTGGGAGGCCACGGCCGAAGCGCACGAGGCGGCCCGGGCCCGCCCCCGGGCAGGCGCGCAGGCAGTACCCGAGGATGCACGCGAACGCCGGCGCGTTCGTCGGCGACGCCGTGGGTGATGATATTCGTTGTGGGGAGGGGGAAATGAGCGCCAAGAAACCAAATGTCCTGCCGCTGAAAAGGCAGGCCAATGACCCGGGCCATTCCGCACTGCAAGGACCGACACTGGCGAAGGTGGTCGAGGCCGAAGACGGACGCGCCCGGCGTATCCAGTGCCACGACCGCGCGGCCACACTCGCGGTTGAAGGGCAGTCGGCAGCGGTGCCCGCTCTCGCCGGCGGCGATGAGGTGGTTGTCGAACACATCGCGGGGCTCGGCCTGATGATTACCCATAGGCTGCTGGGCGAAGGCGAGACGCCGAGCTGGTCTGTGCGTGACGGACACATCAGCCTGTCTGCCCGCGAGGCTTTGCGTCTTTCCGTGGCGGGCAAGCAAGACGATGACGGGCAGGAGATTGCAATCCATGCCGACGGCCTTTCGATTCGTGCCGACCAGGCCGGAATGAAATTCGAGCGCGAATGTCGGCTGGAGGCGTATCCCATCCAGCTCAATCCGGATCAGGACGGTGACTGACGATGGCGGAGAGTCGAGCGCAGGGGGGTACCGGGCCTGATCCGATCTCGAACAGGACCAAATGGTCGGTATCGGCCGCGCCTGTGCCCCAATCCGACGGCACCACCCGACTCCTGATTGCGATCAAGTCCGGCCATGCCATTGATGACGCCGGCGTGACCCCACTGGATGAAACCCCGGAGGTGGTGCCGGCTGACGAATGGGCCGATGAGCCCGGTTGCTCTCACTTGTCGGGCGCCGCGGAACTCGGGCCACCCGCGCCAGGACGACAGTTCTACCTTCAGGGCAGCATGCCGGTGCCCGACGGAGGGCGCAGTCCGGCGGAGGCGGCGATGACGATCACATCCGCAGGGGGTGAGCGCCTCGCCGAACGTCGGATCGCCGCCACACCGCCAGCCCGCTGGCGAGCAGTGATGGGCATGCGCCGGGTCGAGTATGACGAATGGGACGGACAGGCCCTGCCCCTCGACTGGTCACTGGCCTACGGCGGGATATGCCCGCGCACGGGCCTGTATCACCCGGAAAATC
>SLND01000153.1 GCA_007133205.1 Natronospiraceae bacterium
CCACCTGATCGAGCAGCTCGCCGGTCCGGAGCGGCGCGAGACGGTTGCCGCGCGTCTGCAACGGGCCGCCTGAACGATTCAGTTGAATCCGGCTCAGTTGACTCCGGTTCAGTTGAACGCCGGTTGACCTGAAGAAGGGGATTCACCAGGCGGTCAGGACCCGGCTGCCCACGAAGAGCACCGCAATCACGATGCCGATGATGATCAGGGTGCGTTGATTGGGTCGCCACATCACTTCTCTCCTCGCCACAGGCCGGCAAGCATCAGCAGGCCGCCCGCCA
Organism: Natronospiraceae bacterium; assembly: GCA_007133205.1. Lineage (GTDB taxonomy): Bacteria > Pseudomonadota > Gammaproteobacteria > Natronospirales > Natronospiraceae > SLND01. Next base: position 282 of record SLND01000153.1, read on the forward strand.
CCGCGCCACCGGCGCTGAACCACAGCGGCAGGGCATGAATCTGGACCGCCAGGGCCGCGGCCACCAGCGCGCCCGCACCGGCGACCACCGCCCGGGTGGCACGATGCTGGCGCCGGCTTTCGCGCCTGAGATCGCGAAGCTGCCGACTTTCGATTTCAATATTGAATTCGCCACGGCTGGCCTGATCCAGCACCCTTTCGGCCAGCAAGGGGACGCGGTGCAGGGCGTCGCCCAGTTCCGGCAGGGCTTCGCGCAGGCGGATGAAGACGGCGCGGTAACCCACCTGTTCGTGCATCCAGCGTTCCAGGAAGGGCTTGGCGGTCTGCCACAGGTCAAGATCCGGATAGAGTTCGCGGCCCAGGCCCTCGATGTTGAGCAGGGTCTTTTGCAGCAGGACCAGCTGGGGCTGGACTTCCATGTTGAACCGCCGGGCGGTCTGAAACAGGCGCAGCAGGAGCTTGCCGAAGGATATCTCCTTCAGGGGACGATCGAAGATAGGCTCGCAGACACTGCGTATGGCCGATTCGAATTCCTCCACCCGGGTATCACCGGGCACCCAGCCGGAAGCCACATGGAGTTCGGCCACACGGCGGTAATCGCGATTGAAGAAGGCGAGAAAATTGTCGGCGAGATAGTGCTGGTCCCGCTTGCTGAGGGTCCCGACAATCCCGAAATCGACTGCGTTGTAACGCGGTTCGGACGGATCGCTGACATCCACGAAGATATTGCCCGGGTGCATGTCGGCATGGAAGAAGTTGTCCCGAAACACCTGGGTGAAGAAGATCTCCACCCCGCGCTCGGAAAGCTTCTTCATGTCCACCCCGGCCTCACGCAGGCGTTCGGTGTGGCTGATCGGAATGCCGCCGATTCGTTCCATCACCAGCACATTGGGGTGTGTCAGCGACCATTCGATCTCGGGGATGTACAGCAGCCGGGAGCCCTCGAAGTTTCGCCGCAGCTCCGAGGCATTGGCGGCCTCGCGCATCAGGTCCAGTTCGTCGAGGATGGTCTTTTCGTATTCCTTGACCACTTCGATTGCGCGCAAGCGCCGCGCTTCCGAGGAATAGCGCTCGGCGAGTCCGGCAATCAGGTGCATCAGACTGAGGTCCCGGCGGATGATCGGCAGGATGCGCGGGCGCAGCACCTTGATCACCACTTCCCGGCCACCGTGCAGGCGCGCGGTATGGACCTGGGCAATCGAGGCCGAGGCCAGCGGCGCTTCGTCGAAGCGTTCGAGTGCGGCATCCAGGGGTTGCTGCCAGGCGGCCTCGATCATTTCGCGCGCCTGACTGCCCGGGAAGGGCGGCACCCGGTCCTGCAGGCGCGCGAGTTCGTCGGCGATATCCGGCGGCAACAAGTCGCGGCGTGTGGACAGCATCTGACCGAACTTGACGAAGATCGGCCCGAGGTCCTCAAGTGCCCGGCGCAGGCGAACCGCCAGGGGCTGGCGACGACGGCGAAACCAGTGCCAGGGGGCAAGAAACAGGAGAAAGCGAAAGGGCCGGAACCAGCGGGTGGCAAACAGGACCTCGTCCAGGCCATGGCGCAGCAGCACCCACTGGATGCGGAACAGACGAAGCAGGTGGGAGGGGCGAATCACCGGCGAGGATCTCCGCCGCCGAAATGGTCCAGTTGCGCCTCCAGTCGTTCGAGATCATCCCGCAGCTTGTCGACCGCGTCATTGAAGGCCTCGACTTCCGCGCGGTCGGGGATGGCGCGCAACTCGTCGCGCAGATATTCGGCCAGGTTGCGCTCGAAGGCGGAGCGGGTCTCGCGCCCCCAGGCCAGGCCCCCGCGCACCAGTTCGCCCACCCCGCGGGCGAGACTGTCGCCTGTCAGGCCCGCCAGGGCCTCTTCCCAGTCGGGATCAAGCGCGCGCAGCAGGGCCTGTACCCGGCGGGCAGTATCCATGTCCCCGTCCACCTTCACCTCGCGCGGGAATTCATCGCCGGTCCGGCCCTCGAGGGCGGCCTTGAGCATATCGGCCGAACGACCCGAAATGCTCAGGCGGGCATTGCCCGGGTCCACCGAGGACAGGCGCAGAATGCGGCCATTGGATGCGGCCCAGACCGAGATATCCAGGTCACTCAGGTGCAACTCGAAAGCGGTGCCGTCGAGATCCTGCAGCGCGCGTCGTCCGCCCGGGGCATGAGTCAACACCCGGTTGATGCTGCGCTCGAGTGTGCTGAGAACAATCGCCGGTACTTCCATGCCTGTGTCGTCTCCAGAGATCAAAGTCGATAGCCACGATGCAGGGCAACCACCCCGCCCGTGAGATTGAACCAGCGCACCCGGCCGAAGCCGGCCGCCTTCATCTGTTCCGCCAGACTCGCCTGATCCGGGTGACGGCGGATGGATTCGGCGAGATAACGATAGCTGTCGGCGTCGCCGGCGACCCACTCGCCTAGGCGGGGCAGGACCTGGAAGGAATACCAGTCATACAGTGGCGTGACGCCCGGCAGCACCGGGCGGGAAAACTCCAGCACCAGCAAGCGCCCGCCCGGACGCAGGACCCGGTGGATTTCGGCCAGGGCGGCGTCCTTGTCGGTCACGTTGCGCAGGCCGAAACCCATGGTCACGCAATGAAAATGGGCATCGGGAAAGGGCAGTTTTTCGGCGTCGGCCTGGACCGCCGACAGGTTCGGCCCGGCACCGCCATCAACCAGGCGGTCGCGCCCCCGGCGCAGCATGTCGTGATTGATGTCGGACAGCACCACCCGGCCGCCGTCACCGACCTGGCGCAGCAGGCCGTGGGCAAGATCGCCGGTGCCGCCGGCAAGATCGAGCGCGGAGTCGCCGGGACGCAGGTCGGTACGCGCGAGGGTGAAGGCCTTCCAGGCCCGGTGCAGGCCCGCGGACATGAGATCGTTCATCAGGTCATAGCGGTCCGCCACCGAATCGAAGACACCACGCACCCGGCGTGCCTTCTCCCCGGCGGGGACTTCCTCATACCCGAAATGGGTGGTCTCCTGCTCGCGATCGCTCATGCCGCGCTCCAAAGCTGCGGGAGGGGCATTCTAGCAATTGTGCCGGTTTCAGGCGCGGGTGGGGCTTTTCTCCCGCGGAGACGCCGAGCCGCGGAGGAGAGGAATGGTTGGACCGGTGGTTTGGTAAAAGGCGCGAGGCGAACAGCAAGGAACCTGCGGGGCTTCGATTGGGCGCCGCTTGTGGACACAAAGATCACGAAGGGAGAACACAAGGACACGAAGAAGATCTGAATTTTCATTGTTTCTTCGTGTGCTTATCTTTTATCTTCGTGGCCTTCGTGTTCAGGGCCACCAGTTGCCGAATGGGCACACGCGACGGGAACAATCATTCCTGGGCAAGATCATCCTCCCGCAGAGGCGCAGAGAAAGAACATTCTGGACCAATGGGTTGGCAGCGGGAGCGAGGCGAACAGCAAGGAACCTGCGGGGCTTCGATTGGGCGCCGCTTGTGGACACAAAGATCACGAAGGGAGAACACAAGGACACGAAGAAGATCAGAATTTTATTATTTCTTCGTGTGCTTATCTTTTATCTTCGTGGCCTTCGTGTTTCATACCCCCCGTCGAACGAAGGTGAAAGTCAATCACTTTCCCGGGTACTTCTGCGCATTGCCACTGCCGGAGGCGCGCTGGATGCGTTCCTTGTATTCGGCCCAGTTCTTTTCGTAATCGCGGCCAAGCTCGTAAAGCGTCTGCCAGGAATACAGGCCGGAGTCATGGCCGTCATCGAAGACCAGGCGCACGGCATAGCGCCCCACGGGCTCGATCTCTTTCACGCCGACATCTTCCTTGCCGGTGACCAGCATCATCGGCCCGCCATGGCCGCGAACTTCCGCGGAGGGCGAGAAGACCCGCAGGTATTCATAGGGCAGCTCATATACGGTCCCGTCCTCGAAGCGGACTTCGAGATACCTGGATTGGCTGTGGCCGATGATATCGGTCGGCCTCGGTATGCCTTCTTGCTCACTCATGCCTGCGTTTCCTGTCTGGCTGCAAATCTCGGGCTGCAATTACGTATCGGATGCCGATGGCAGTGCCGGCTTGTCGCTTGCAGCTTGCAACTTGAAGCTCTCTGTCTTCAGAGAATGTAGCGGGAAAGGTCTTCGTCCACCGCCAGGTCGGCCAGATGTTCGTCGACATAGGCGGCATCCACCGTGACCTTGCGCCCGCTTCGATCGGAGGCCTCGTAGGAGAGGCTTTCCAGCAGGCGCTCCATGATGGTGTGCAGGCGGCGCGCGCCGATGTTCTCGGTGCGTTCATTGACCTGGTCGGCGATCTCGGCGATCCGCCGGACCCCGTCCTCGCTGAACTCAAGCTCAAGGCCTTCGGTATTCATCAGGGCCCGGTACTGACGGGTGAGGGAGGCATCCGGTTCGGTCAGTATGCGAACGAAGTCTTCGCTGCGCAGCGCTTCGAGTTCCACCCGGATCGGCAGGCGCCCCTGCAATTCGGGAATCAGGTCCGAGGGCTTTGACAGGTGAAAGGCACCGGAAGCGATGAACAGGATGTGGTCGGTGCGCACGGTACCGTGGCGAGTATTCACCGCCGTGCCCTCGACCAGGGGCAGCAGGTCGCGCTGAACCCCTTCCCGGGAGACATCCGCGCCGCCGCCACTCTTGTCATGACCGTGGGTCACCTTGTCCAGTTCGTCGAGGAAGACGATGCCGTTCTGTTCCACGTTGTCCATGGCCTCGTACTTGATCTCTTCCTCGTTGATCATGCGCGCTGCTTCTTCCTCGGTCAGGAGCTTCAGCGCCTGGGCGCAGGTGACCTTGCGGGTGCGGGTCTTGCCCTGGCCCATGTTCTGGAACAGGCCCTGGAGCTGGCTGGTCATTTCCTCCATCCCGGGAGGCGCCATGATTTCCACCCCGGGCGGCATCGCCTGGACTTCGATGTCGATCTCACGCTCGTCCAGTTCACCGGCCCGCAGCTTGCGGCGGAACTTCTCGCGCGTGTCGGACGCCTGCGCCTGACTGTTCTCCGAAGGCGGTTCATTGGCAAAACCCACGTTTCGCCTTGGCGGCGGCAGGAGGGCATCGAGCACCCGTTCCTCGGCGGCACCCTCGGCCCGGTGCCGGACCGCATCCATGGCCTGTTCGCGCGCCATCTTGATCGAGGCCTCGACCAGATCCTTGACGATCGAATCGACTTCGCGGCCGACATAGCCCACCTCGGTGAACTTGCTCGCCTCGACCTTCACGAAGGGGGCGTCGGCAAGCTTGGCCAGACGGCGTGCGATTTCGGTCTTGCCCCCCCCGGTGGGTCCGATCATGAGAATGTTCTTGGGCGTGATTTCGGGACGCAGGTCCTCATCCACCCGCATCCGCCGCCAGCGATTGCGCAGTGCAATGGCCACCGCGCGCTTGGCCTGGTTCTGGCCGATGATGTGCTTGTCCAGTTCCTGGACGATTTCCCGGGGGGTCATCATGCTTTGCATTCAGTGCTCCGTCCGCTCGCGGCCTTCATTCGGCCAGCGACTCCACAATGATGTTGTGATTGGTATAGACACAGATATCGGCGGCGATTTCCAGGCCCTTGCGGGCGATCTCCGCCGCCGGGAGATCGGTATTCTCCAGCAGGGCACGCGCGGCGGCCTGGGCAAAGGGCCCGCCGGAACCGATCGCCATCAGTCCCTGCTCCGGTTCAATCACATCCCCGTTGCCGGAAATGATCAATGACACCTCACGATCGGCGACACTGAGCAGGGCCTCGAGCTGGCGCAGGGCACGATCGGTACGCCACTCCTTGGCCAGTTCCACCGCGGCCCGGGTGAGGTTGCCGCTGTGCTTCTGCATCTGGCCCTCGAAGCGCTCGAAGAGGGTAAAGGCGTCGGCGGTGCCCCCGGCAAAGCCGGCCAGCACCTTGCCGTCATGCAGGGTGCGCACCTTGCGCGCATTGCCCTTCATCACCGTGTTGCCCATGGATACCTGGCCGTCTGCCGCCATGGCGACATCCTGGCCACGGCGCACGCTGAGCACGGTGGTTCCGCGATACTGATCCATCCGAATCTCCCGAAAACGTCAAGCTGCAAGCTGCCGGCCGGTCGGCGGCAGCCGCAGGATATGCGGCAAAAGCATCAGGCCGCGAGGGCAGCATGAGGCAGCCGTTCGCTGCCTGTATGGTACGGCCGCGGGGCGCCACGATACAGCTTGCGGCCTGAAGCGGGTAACTCGAAACTCAGTCCGAGTCGCTCCGCTTGGGGCGGCGCCTGGCTCGCGGATGTGCCCGGTCATATGTCTGGGCGAGATGCTGGAAATCAAGGTGGGTGTAGATCTGCGTGGTGGAAATATCGTCATGACAGAGCAATTCCTGGACCGCGCGCAGGTCGCCGCTGGATTCCAGCAGGTGACTGGCGAAGGAGTGGCGAAGCTGGTGAGGATGAGCCGGCGTGTCCAGGCCCTGTCGCCGTGACCAGTGTCGTACCCGCGCCTGGATATTGCGGTGACTGAGGGGGCCACCACGGCGGCTGACGAAGACCGCCTGCTCGCCGGCATCGGCAAGTTCGCGCCGGACCTCGAGCCAGTCACGCAGGGCCGCGGCGGCCTTGCTGCCCAGGGGCAGCACGCGGGTGCGGGAACCCTTGCCCGTGACTCTCAGCAGGCCCTCGGCAAAATCCAGGTCGGCCACTCGCAGGGAGGCCAGCTCGGCAAGGCGCAGGCCGGCCCCGTAAAAGAGTTCCAGCATTGCCCGATCGCGGCGGGCCAGGGCATCGTCGCCGGGGATTTCCACCAGGCGCGAGACGCGATCCACATCCAGGGTGGGCGGCAACTTGCGGCCCCCGCTACCGACCGCGATCTCCTCGGCGGGATTGGAGGCGATCCGGCCCTCGCGAAGCAGATGACGAAACAGCACCCGGGCGGAGGAAAGCCGGCGCTGGATGCTGCGTGAATCCAGACCCCGACGCCGGCAGGCAGCGGCCCAGCTGCGCACGTGCTGGCCATCGACCCGGGCGAGATCCTCGACACCCTGCCGGGCGAGGAATTCGATCAGTTCATCGAGATCGCGCCGATAGGCGCTCAGGGTATTCTCGGACAGGCGCCGCACGTGACGCTGGCGCTCGAGAAACTCGGCCACCTCGTCGGCGGGGTGGCGCATGGCCATACTCAGCGGCGCTTTCCGTGAGGTCCGGAGAGCGCGGTGGCGACCAGCTCCGCCATGCGTTCGAGAAAGACCGTGCCCTGGTTGGGGCTGAAGCGGTCCTTGTGACGGCTGCCAACGGCAATCATGCCGTCGCGCGCGCCGGGACCAATGGGCAGCAGGGCCGCGGATCCGACCCGACCCTCGCGATCCTCCCCGAACAGCACCCTGAGCTGGTCATCGCTCAGCCGACCCAGCTGGGGCCGTCCGCCGGAGAGAAAATTCCGGAACGGCGCCAACTCCGGATCATCCCGCGCCACCCGCCGCGCCGGCCCTTCCTCCCCGTCCGTGTCGAACAGGCAGATCACCACTTCGTCGGCGCCGAAGTGTTCCCGCAGGACCGAGTCGATCCCGGCCAGGACCTCGTGGCGGTCCTGTGCCGCGACCAGGGCGAGCGCGAGCTGGTGCATGCGGTCCACCAGGCCATCATTGTTGCGGGCGACATCCACCAGATCCACCAGGCGGCGCTCGAGCTGGCGGTTCTGCTGGCGCAGGACCGAGACCTGCTTTTCCACCAGGGAAACCGCCTCACCCGAATCGTGGGGCACCCGCAGGCGGGTGACCAACTCGGGATGGCGCTCGAAGAAATCCGGGTGCGCGTGAAGATATTCGATGACGGCGTCTTCTTCCGGTAGCTCGCTGGTATTGCCCAACTGACGCTCGGTACTCATGGCTCGATCCGCCCCTCGAATACGTAGGTTGCCGGCCCGGTCATGAACAGGCGTCGGGCCTCGCTATCAAAGCTTATCACGAGCTCGCCGCCTTGCAGCCCGATCGTGGCCCGGCTATCCAGCCAGCCGGCCCGGTGTCCGACCGCCAGCGCGGCACAGGCGCCGCTGCCACAGGCCAGGGTTTCTCCCGCGCCCCGCTCCCAGACCCGCAAACGTGCCCGGCCGGAATCCACGGGCTCAAGAAAGCCGACATTGACCCCCTGCGGAAATGCCGGGTGTTGTTCGAGCGCCGGGCCAAGCTCGGCGACCGGCGCGGTCTCGACATCATCGACGCGGATTACCGCATGTGGATTTCCGAGGGCGACGATCCGGAACTCGACCGTCCGGCCGTCGACTTCGAGAACGTGGACCTCGTCATCCGCGGGCAGCTCGGCGGGCAGGGCGGCCGGTTCGAAGGCGGCGTACCCCATGTCCACTCGAAACTGGTCGCCTTCGGGCATCGCTTCAAGGATACCGCTCAGGGTTGCGAGTCGAACCGGGCCCGGGTCGATATGACCCCGTTCGATCGCTAGCCGCGCCACGCAGCGGGCGCCATTGCCGCACTGACTGACCTCGCCGCCATCGGCATTGAATACCCGGTAGTCGAAATCGGCGTCCATGACCGAAGCGCGGGCGAGCACCAGCACCTGATCGCAGCCGACGCCCCGCCGGCGATCGGCAAGCCGGCGGATCTGCCCGGCATCCAGCGAGAGCGCGTCATTGACCGCATCAAAGACGACAAAATCATTGCCGAGTCCGTGCATCTTCCAGAAATGGCGACTGCGGCTCACGTCAGGTGACTCATGCGTTGCTGTCTCAACTGCCGGGAACTCACGGGGTTCGGCTACTCGGCCTGCAGCAGCGGGATGCCGTCGCGATAGATGCAGCGGTCCATCACCACGAACAGTCCGGCAGCACGCGCCCGAAGCGCGGCGGCGGTATCGACCACGCCGAGCTGGAACCACAGGCCCGGAATCCGGCCGGCGATGGCATCGTCGACCACCGCACCCAGGGTTTCGGGCCGGCGAAAGACGACCGCCAGGTCCGCGGGTTCGGGGAGCGCCTGCAGCTCCGGGACCGCGGGGAAACCACGCACGTCCTCGCAGTCCGGGCGCACCGCGGTAATTTCAAAGCCGAGACGGTCCAGGGCCGCGGCCACGCCGTAACTGGGTCGCTCCCGGTCCGGCGACATGCCCACCACGGCGACCCGCCGGGCATTGGCAAGATAGCGACCGATCTCGGCATCGGCGGGGTTGTTGAATTCCGGCATCGCCTGCTCCTCGGTCCTGCTTCGCGGGCTTGCGGCTTCCATTGTGCCTGGCGAAAAGTATAGTGATGACTCGCGCGCCGGGGGTCATTATGCCCCGGCTTCTGTCCCCTGTCTCAAATCGAGGCCGCTGGAGCGCCGCATGCAATACCGTGATCTGCGTGATTTCGTCCACCAGCTCGAGCAGCGTGGGCTGCTCACCCGGGTGACACGGGAAGTCAGTCCGAAGCTGGAGATGACCGAGATCTGCGACCGCACCCTGCGCGGTGAAGGTCCGGCCCTGCTGTTCGAGAACCCGACGGGCGCCGACATGCCGGTCCTGGGCAATCTCTTCGGCACCACCGAGCGGGTGGGCCTCGGGATGGGGGCCGAGTCAATCGAGCATCTGCGCGAGATCGGTCGCCTGCTGGCCTTTCTCAAGGAGCCGGACCCGCCCAAGGGCATGAAGGATGCCTGGGAGAAACTGCCGATCTTCCGCAAGGTCCTGAGCATGGCACCGAAGCAGGTGCGCCGGGCGCCCTGCCAGGCCGAGGTGATCGAGGGCGATGATGTGGATCTGAATCGGCTGCCGATCCAGACCTGCTGGCCGGAGGATGCCGGACCGCTGATCACCTGGGGCCTGGTGACCACCCAGGGCCCGCAGGGCGGTCGCCAGAACATGGGCATCTATCGCCAACAATTGATCGGGCGCAACCGGGTAATCATGCGCTGGCTGGGGCACCGCGGGGGGGCGCTGGACTTTCAGGAGTGGTGCCGCGAGCGACCCGGGGAGCCGTTTCCCGTCGCCGTGACCCTGGGCGCCGACCCGGCAACCATTCTCGCGGCAGTGACTCCGGTGCCGGACAAGCTGTCCGAATACGCCTTTGCCGGGCTGCTGCGCGGCGCTCGAACGGAACTGGTGCGCTGCATCGGCTCGGCGATCGAGGTCCCGGCGAGCGCGGAAATCGTGCTCGAGGGCCACATTTACCCGGATGACACCGCGCCGGAGGGGCCCTTCGGGGATCACACCGGCTATTACAACGAGGTGGAGGAATTCCCGGTATTCACCGTGGAGCGGATCACGAGCCGACCGGATCCGATCTATCACAGCACCTATACCGGACGCCCGCCGGATGAGCCGGCGGTGCTCGGGGTGGCACTGAACGAGGTCTTCGTGCCGATCCTGCAAAAGCAGTTCCCGGAGATCCTGGATTTCTACCTGCCACCGGAGGGCTGCTCTTACCGCATGGCGGTGATTTCCATGAAAAAACAGTATCCGGGCCATGCCAAGCGGGTAATGATGGGCACCTGGTCCTTCCTGCGCCAGTTCATGTACACCAAGTTCGTGGTGGTGGTGGACGAGGACGTCAATCCGCGTGACTGGAAGGACGTGATCTGGGCGATGACCACGCGCATGGACCCGGCGCGGGATACCGTCATGGTGGAGAACACCCCGATCGATTATCTCGATTTTGCCTCGCCGGTCTCCGGGCTCGGCTCCAAGATGGGCCTGGACGCGACCAGCAAGTGGCCCGGGGAAACCGACCGCGAATGGGGCCGCCCGATCCGCATGAGCCGCGAGATACGCGAGCGGGTGGATGCAATATGGGAGGAGCTGGATATCGAGCTGCCCTGAGTTGCTCAGCAGGGATCACTCATTAAACTCGCGGCAGGCGAATCCGATGAACGGGGCCCGGCATCGGCGTGATTGACTATACTTCTGGGCGGTCGGTAACACTGAGGTGACAATCCGGGTGCTGGATTCGGCCCGAACGTCAGTACCGAGACAGTATCTGGTCCACCGCACGGTCCTGCGCGAGAACAACGGACAAACCAAGGAGCAACCATGCGCAACATCATGGTGATCAACCCCAAGGGAGGATCCGGGAAGACAACCCTGGCCACCAACCTGGCCGCCTATTACGCGACTGAAGGCAAGGACGTCGTGCTGGCGGATTTCGATCCCCAGGGATCGGCCATGGACTGGCTTGAACTGCGTGACCCGGAGCGTCCCCCCATTCGCGGCATCCGCGCCTGGGAAGAGGGACTGAAGAGCGTCGGGCGGCCGGACTTCGTGATCATGGATGCCCCGGCGGGTGCCCGTGGCCCCGAACTCACGGAACTGCTGCGCCGCGCGGAAACGGTGCTGGTGCCGGTGCTGCCCTCCCCCGTGGACATGAAGGCCGGCGTGCGCTTCATTGCCGAACTGCGCGATCACCCGCGCTCGGGCAAGATCAAGCCGGCGCTGGTGGCCAACCGGGTGCGCGACTACACCCGGATTTCGGGCGAACTCTATCGTTTCCTGGAAACCCAGCGGATACCCTTCGTCGCCGGACTGCGCGATACCCAGAACTATGTCCGGGCCTATTCACGCGGGCTGGGGGTCTGGGAGCTGGCTCCCTACATGGCGTATCCGGACTGGGAGCAATGGGATCCGCTCATCCTCTGGCTGGAGAGTCGCCGCAGCCGTCCCTGAATGGCGGGATCAGGCCGGTTGCCGGCCGTTTTTCCCCCGGGAATTGGTGTGCGGGCCCTCGATCACCTCGGCCAGTGCTTCGAGCAGTGCGCGCGGATCACCGTCCTTGATCACCACGCGATCCATGCCCGCGGCCAGGCATTGCTCGCGTTCGGGTTCGGTCGCCGCGGCAGTGAGCCCGATGACCGGAACTGAATGACCGGCCTCGCGCAACTGGCGGGTGGCCTCCAGGCCATCCAGCTCGGGCATGTAGCGATCCATCAGCACCGCGGCAAAATCCTCCTGCGTGATGCGCTCCAGGACCGCCTGGCCGTCCGCCACCAGGGCCGTGTCGTAACCCGCACCGGCAAGCATGTCGGCGACCACGCGGGCATTGACCGGATTGTCTTCCGCCACCAGCAAGCGCGCGTGAGCCGCAGTGCGGGCGGGATCGGCCGGACCCGAATCGGCAACCGCATCGCCCGCGACCACTCCCGCGAGACGATCCAGGCATTCGGCAAGCGCGGCCTCGCGAACCGGCCAGGAGAGCCCCGCGACGCTGCCCGGGGCGCCGGGCCCGATCCGGGCCGAGGACATTCCCCCGGGTGGGCGGGCTTCGGGGTCGAGCAACAGGGCCACCGCCTCGGCTCCTCCGGTCCCGGGCGCTCCCATGTGAACCGTGATGCCCCAGTCCTCGAGGTGGCGGCGAAGCACGCCACCTGCGTGGCCGGCGTCCCCGATCAGGCATACGTCGGCGCTGGCCTGGGGCCGGACACGGGCGCCTTCCCGGGGCGGCGCATCAATGGTCGCGGCAAAGCGGCTGCCCCGGCGCGGGCTGGAATCCACCCGCAGTTCGCCACCCATCAGGCCGATCAGTTCGCGACAGATCACCAGACCGAGGCCGGTCCCTTCCTCGGCACGGCTGTCGTCGCGACCATAGGGGCGGAACAGGTGCTTGCGGGCCTGATCGCTGAGGCCCGGACCGGTGTCCTCGACCACGAGCTCGAGACGCTCGTCTTCGGCGGCAAGCACTTCCACCGTGACCGAACCGGTATCGGTGTACTTGACCGCATTGCTCACCAGATTGCCGAGGACCTGCCGGAAACGAACCTCGTCGCCCTCGACCCGCCCGGGGAGTCGGCCATCCACCCGGCAGGCCAGCAACAGGCCCTTTTCCGCCGCGCGGGGGGCATGGAGGGTGACGGTATCCTCGACCGCACGCACCAGGTCGAAGGGCGCGTAACGCAGTTCCATTCGGCCCGATTCGAGACGGGCGTTGTCCAGGATGTCGTCCAGGATCGCCATCAGGGCACGCCCGGAATTGCCCAGGGTCTGCAAATCGCCGCGCCGCTGCTCGTCATGCTCGCGGTCAAGCATCAGCCGACTCAGTCCCAGCATGCCGCTGAGCGGGGTCCGGATTTCGTGGCTGATCTTGGCGAGAAAGGCCGACTTGGCGCGGTTGGCACTGTCGGCTTCGGCCATCAGCAGAGCGCTTTCCAGGGCCATTGCGGCCTGGTCGGCAACCGCGCGCAGGGCCGCGGCATCCCGGTCGGTGAAGCCGCGCGCACGATCCGGGCGGACCTCAAGCTGGCCAAGGCGGCGTCTCGGCGTTGCCAGGGGCAGTTCCAGTTCTTCTTCCGCCAGGTCCCCGGACGGCGCAGTTCGCGCCCGTCCCCGCTCCAGCACGATGGGCGGCAGCCGCTCCATGCCCTCCAGGGCCACACGCGCGCGGGCCAGGGGCAATAGCTCCATGAGCCGGTCCAGGAAACGGTTGAGCAGGGTCTCACGATCAACGGGCTCGGCCATTTCCAGCGCCATGCCATGCAATTGCTCGACCCAGCGGCGCTGTTCACGTTCGCGGGCAAGGATGGCCTCGCGGCGGGCCCGGCGCCGCCAGGCCTCGGCGGATATCCCGAACAGCAGCATGACGGCAAGTGCATAGGCGGCATAGGCCGGCGGACTGCGCCAGGGTGGCGGCGCCACGGTCAATTCCAGTTGGGCGTGCGCCTCGCTCCAGAGACCACCGGGGCCGCGTGCCTGGAACTCCACCCGGTGCTGCCCGGGATCGAGATGGGTAAAGGTGGCGCGAGGACGAATCGCATCGAGGTTAATCCAGTCCTCGCCATCGCCGGCCAGGCGATAACGGTATTCGTTGTGGCGCAGGTCGCGGTAATCCGGCTGGAACAGGCTGATCTCGATCAGACTGTCTTCGTGATCAAGCTCTACCCGGGTGAGGTCACGACTGTCCTCCCCCGGGATTCGCCCACCGCCGGCATACTGCAGTTCCCCGTCCACCCGGATCGCGGCAACATGCACCTCGGGTGCTTCAATGTCGGTCAGGGCACGTTCGCTGTCGATCACCAGCGCGCCCGGATCACCCCCGAAGATCGGGTTTCCGTCCGGATCCATGGCGTGGACCTCGGCGATATAGGTGAAATCCCACAGCCCCTTGGCCCGGCTGATGACCGCGATGTTGTCCTCGGTGTCCATCACCACCGTGCCGCGGACGGTGGCAATCCAGGCGCGGCCGTCGTCACTGACTTCCAGTGAACCGACTTCATTGTCGAGCAGGCCGTCCTGGGCCGAAATCTGCTCCACGCTGCCGTCCGTTGCGATCCGGGCGATACCCCCCGGATACAGGCCGACCCATATCCGGCCATCCGGGTCATGGGTAATACTGGTCACCGCGGCACCACTCAGGCCCTCGACCACCTCCGGAATGTGGCGGAAGTCGCTGCGACCGGGCTCACGCACGTACACGCCCTGGTCATCCGTGCCCACCCACAGCGCACCGGCGTCATCCTTGTGGAGCTTGACCACCTGGTCGCTCGTCAGCCCGTGTGCCTCGCCATCTTCCGCACGCCAGATCGCGACTTCGCCCGAAACCGGATCGTAGCGGTGCAAACCGTCGTTGCTGGTGGCAATCCACAGTCGCCCGCTGGAATCTTCCAGCATGTCCCAGGGCTCGGAGTCGGAATGACGGATTCTGGCAAAGGCGAGGTCGTGCTCCTCAATCGTCTTGTCGCGCAGATCCAGGCGCGACAGGCGGGCATCCCGGCCCGCGACCCAGAGGTGGTGCGGCATTGATTGCGCCAGCAGCCAGATCGGATCGGAAAACCCGGTCTCACCGTCAACGACCGGGCGGCGCACGCTGCGATCCTCGTCCAGGGCGAGCAGGCCGTGGCTGGAGGTGGCAAGCCAGGTTCGCCCATCCGCGGTTTCAATGCTGTTCATGGTGACCGGTTCGCCGTCGAAGCTCTCGGCAATCCGCTCCAGCCCCGGGGCACGCTCGATGATGCGAACGACACTGTCGTGCAGGGAGGTGGTCCAGAGCATGCCGGTCCGATCCACCATCAGGTTCTGGACGTCACGCGCCGGAAAGGCGGTCGGGTCGTTCGGATCCGGAGGGAAATGACGCGGATCCCGCCCCTCGGAATCGAGCCGCCACAGGCCATTGTCAGAGCCGATCCAGATCTGGCCGTCGCTGTCGCGGCGGACCGCGTTCAGACCCGCCAGGGCCTCTGGCCGGGCCAGGAAGCGTGCCTCGAATCCGCCCCCGTCTTCACGCTCGATCCAGAGGCGATCGGCGCCAACGGCAAGCAGGGGCTTCCCCGGCGTGGCATCAATGCCATGGACCGGTGTTGTTTCGAGGTCCGGGGCAATCAGGGGCAGGGGTTCCGCCCGGGCGGACTCGGGGTCCACCCGGAACAGGCCCGTCTCGGTGCCAAGCCAGAGCGCCGCATCTCCGGCCTCCAGGGCGAGATTGCGTCCCATCTCCCCCCCGGCCTCGGTTGCCAGGGCGTTTACTTCACCGCTTTCCGGGTCGATACGGCCGAGACCGCCACCGCGATAGGCAAACCATATCCGGCCTTGCGGACCGCGTACCACCGCGGCCAGATAGTCCGATTCAAGCTCCCCATCCTCGCCGGAATGATAGTGGCGATGTTCGGCCGAAGCGGGGTCGAAGCGGATCAGGCCGGCATTGCGGGTGCGAATCCAGAGATTGCCGCGCTGATCCTCGGCGATCTCTTCGAGCTGGGCTGCCGGCAGGGCATCGGGATCGGCAGGATCGGGCTGATAGCTGATGACCTCGTGGCCGTCCCAGCGGAAAAGACCGTACTCGGAAGTTATCCAGACAAGCCCGCGGTGGTCCTGGTGGACGGAACTGCCACCGACCTCCGGGAGCTGGTGGCGCTCGCCCACTTCCTCGAACACCGGCAGTGCCGCATCGGCGCCGGGCGCGAGGACAAGCACGGCGGGCAAAACCCAGAGCCAGCTTGATGAGCCACGTCCACTGAGCAAGATCCTTCCCCCTTTGCAAGCTCGCCATGCCCTAACCGACCCCTGATTCCCCGGGGGCATCGCGCTTAATCAGCTCGCCGCCGCGCGTGAATCCGGCAGCGGAATCACCGGCGGCTTCACCTCCCCCTCGGGCACGGTATCCTTGCGCTGGATCGCCAGTTCAAGACCGCGCCGGTACGCCTGGGCAGCACCCGCCTCCTCTCCCAGGTGGTCGAGCAGACGCCCCAGTTCCTCGTAGGCGTCCGGTCGTGGCTGCACCGACAGGCTCTGCTCAAGGTACTGGCGTGCCTTGCCCCAGAGCTGATTACGGATACACAGGCGGGCCGTGGTCAGCAACAGACCGGCACTTGCAGGATGCTGGCCAAGCCATTGTTCGGCACGGGTCAGACGACGGGCGACATCGCCCCCCTCGATCAGGCCATAGTGGATGACCAGGTCCGGATCCCACTCCTGGCGCAGGGACTGTTCGATATCCGCTTCCGCCTCGGTCGCCTGACCCAGTTTCAATCTTGCAATGATTCGGCCGTGGACGATCTCGCGGTCGCGGCGCAGCCTTCGGGGCAGGCGCCCCAGGAGCTGATCGAGTTCCTTGCGCTTGCCCATACGGGCATGCCGTTCAATCAGGTTCAGGCAGCACTCGCGCTCAAGCTGCTCGAAATGTTCCCGGGAAAAGACCTGGCTGCGCCGCAACTGGGGCAGGATGCCCTCCAGCGACGGCCAGTCGCCCAGGGCCTGATAGGCCCGTGCAAGCAGGCGCAGGCCGTAGCGATGTCCGGGAGAAAGTTCCTGCAGGCGGCGCAGGGTAGCCAGGGCATGTTCATACTGGCGGTGCGCGAGCTGCAGTTCGGCCTGGGTCAGCAGCACCGCCACCGTCGCGGACGGGGTCTGCTCATAGGCATTCTTGAGATAGATATCGCGTCGCCGATGGGCGCCCTGGAGCTGGGCCGCCCGGGCCGCGATCAGGTAATTGATCAGGGGGGTTTCACTGTCCTCGGCACGCCGCGTGAGACGGCGTTCCGCGGCCTGCCAGCGCCCCTCGGCCAGATCCACCAGACCCTGGGTCAGTGCCTCCCGGGCACGCCGGTGGCGGCGCTCACCCAGGCGATGCCGCAGGCTCGCGGGGAAACGCAGGAGACCGAAGAGCAGGCGCGAGACCAACCACAACAGTGCCAGGCCGGCAATCAGGAACAGGCCCAGCAGGACGAGGCTCATTTCCACGGTCCAGGCACCCCAGGCCAGCACCACATAGCCGTTGTCGTAGTGCAGGGCGATGCCCAGGCCGATGGCCGCGAGCAAGACCAGCAGCAGGATCAGCAGCAGGCGCATCAGTCGCCATCCTCCATGCGCGCACGCAGGCGATCGAGGGCACGCGTGAGTTCAGGACGCTCCCTTGCGATGTCCACCTCGGCCAGTGCCTCGAGATCCTCGCGAAAGGCAGCCACCGCCGAATCCTCGCGATCGAAATAGCTGTCCAGCCAGGCGCGGGCTTCGGCAAGGCTGTCGTCCCAGATCTCCGGCTCCTCCTCCAGCAGGGCGAGCCGGGCGGTGGCAAGCTGGAGTTCGAGATTGCGGCGGAGGAAGTATTCCTGTTCGGGGGCGAGCAGGGGGCGATCACGAGCCTCTTCGTGACGGATCACCACAAGATCCGAAAGGACTTCCGCTCCGCGCCGGCGGAAACGCTGCCACGGGCCGGGATCCTCGGGCGTCTCGTCGACTTCCGCCGGCTGGCGGATCGCACCACGGTCCAGGGCCAGTTCCGCGACCTGACCCTTGAGTCCGGACAGGCGTACGGCCTTGCCGGTAACATCCGGTTCCTCCAGTTCCCGCAGGCGGGCGCGATCCTCCGCCAGGGCCTCGCGTATCGGGGTCATGGCCGGATCGGCCAGGGCTTCGAGTCGTTCGTCGGCCGCTTCCAGGGCCGCCAGCGCGGTATCAGCCCGGCCGCGGAGCTGCATTTCACTGTTGGCCAGGACCAGCAGGTAGTCCACCTCGGCCAGACGCCAGGCGGAACGACCGGCGTCGATGAACTCGCGCAGGGTCTCGGTCCGCTGGTCGATCCGTTCAAGCTGCTCGGCATATTCCTGATCACGCGCTTCGAGCGCCTCGATCACGCTGTCGATCCCGGACAGGCGGGTATCCAGCTCCGGGACCTGATCTGCCTGCTCCCTCAGGGCCTCCCGCTCGGCGCGGGCGCTGTCACGGTCCCCGACCAGTTCCGCGATCCGCGCCTCGGCGGTTTCGAGCCGCTCCCATGCCCACCAGCCGCTGCCGGCAACGCCGATGGAAATGAGCAGCGCGAGCAAGGCCAGCCACTGACCTGTCCGGGCAGCCGGGCGACCCCCGGTGGCGCGGCGGGATTTGCCCGCGGGCCGCTTCGCTGCGCTGGTGGCGCCTTGACCGCCGGTCTGCGCGCCAGTGGAAGGCTTGTCCTTCCCCGTCTCGTCACTCATTCGGCTGTCCCCGAAACCTCATCAGGATGGATGAACCCGGACCCGCTCAGGATCGCGTGCGCCAGGCCCGCAGTGCGGCCTCGGCCATGGCCTCATCGCCGGCATTTGCCGCGACATGGGCAGGGCCATGCAGTCCCTGGCTCGCCGCCAGTTTTAACACACGCGAACTCGGAGCCACCACCGGCAGGGTGGCCAGGCGCGCAAAGTCCTCGGCAGACACCATGTCCCTGAGAAATTCCGCGGCCGCCGCGCTGCTGAGGGTGATGACATCGACTGCGTTCGCAGCGAGCCACTGGCTCAGGCGTCTCGGATCCGTGCGTGCCGGAATGCGCCGATAGAGTTCGATCGCGGTCACTTCGGCACCGGCCGCTGCGAGACCTTCATCCAGGACCCGGCGGCCACCGAGCCCGCGGCAGATCAGGGCCTGGCGACCGCCCAGATCGTCCAGGCTGCCTGAATCGAGCAGTGCCTGGGCACCATCTCCGGTCACGGGCCGAGCGGCAGGCTCGTAGCCGGCTTCGCGGATGGCAGCCGCGGTACCCTCGCCGACGGCAGCGAATCTGACACCGCCCAGATCAAGACCGCTGTCAGCGACCAGCTTGTTCAAGAAACGCATCGCGGTCGGGCTGACCGGGATGACCCAGTCCCCGGCTTCAAGTCCTGCCAGGGCGGTGACTGCGGGGCCCGTGTCGCGCAGGGCTTCAAAGTCGATCACCGGAAACTCCAGGGGAGTAGCCCCCGTCTCCTCGATCACGCGCACCAGACCCGCGCCTTGTCCCCGGGGCCGGGTAACCAGTATGCCCGGACGGCGCCTGTCTTCAGCACTCATGAAGTCATGCGGTCGATTTCGGCCAGGATCTCACGTCCCCCCCGGGCCAGGATTTCCTGGCCGAGATCATCGCCAAGCGCCTCGGCTTCGCTGCGTTCGCCGCGACGTTCGCCCTCGACCAGGCGCGATCCGTCCGGCAGTCCCACCATGGCGCGCAGATGGATACGGTCCCCATCCAGCTCGGCATGGGCAGCAATCGGGGTGGAACAGCTGCCCTGGAGGCGTGCGTTGTAGGCTCGCTCGGCCGCGGTCCGCACCGCCGTGTCCGGATCATCCACCTCGGCCAGCAGTTCGCGGATGCGATCGTCGTCGGCACGGCATTCAATCCCGATGGTGCCCTGGCCGACGGAGGGCAGGGACTGTTCCGGAGACAGGCGGGTGCGAATCCTGTCAGCCAGATTCATCCGATCGAGACCGGCGGCGGCCAGTATGATGCCGTCATATTCTCCGGCATCGAGCTTGCCCAGCCGGGTCTGCACATTGCCACGCAGAAAGCGCACCCTGAGACCGGGGTGGGCATGACACAGCAGGGTTTGCCTGCGCAGGCTCGAGGTCCCGAGAACCGCCCCTTCCGGCATCCGGGACGGATCGGCGTAATCGGGGGAAATGAAGGCGTC
Organism: Natronospiraceae bacterium; assembly: GCA_007133205.1. Classification (GTDB taxonomy): domain Bacteria; phylum Pseudomonadota; class Gammaproteobacteria; order Natronospirales; family Natronospiraceae; genus SLND01. The sequence goes on from SLND01000153.1 coordinate 20,014, forward strand.
ACGGGGATCATGCCGCGGCAGCACGGCGGGAACGACCATGCCGTCGGGAATCACCGCCGGCAGATCCTTCATCGAGTGGACTGCGATGTCCGCCTCGTCGGCGAGCAGGGCACGCTCCAGTTCCTTGATGAAAAGACCCTTGCCCCCGATCTCGGCGAGTGGCGCATCGAGATAACGATCCCCCCTGGTCGACAGGGCCACGAGTTCCACGTCCAGGTCGGGACGAACGCGGGTCAGGCATTCGGCCGCGTGCTGGGCCTGCCACAGGGCAAGCTTGCTCTTTCGGGTTGCAATGCGAAGGCGTTGCATCGGATTGATCCTTCGGAACGGGAGACCATCTTACACCGCCAGGCAGGTTCCCTGCCGCGGTGCAGACGCCATTGCGAACATTCAGCCGGGCTCCTGAATTGCCTACAGGCCGAGTCGTTCACGAACCGCCGGAAGCATCCGCCGGCTGACGTCCAGGGGCTCCTCCACTTCTCTCAGATGAAGACGCACCCGGCCACGACCGAGCTTCTCGATCGAGGCAACCTGGTCCACTGCGACCAGGGCATTGCGATGGATGCGCTGGAAGCGATCGGAAAATTCGGTCTCGAGTTGCTTGAGGGGTTCTTCCACCAGAACCTCGCCCCCCCGATGGCGGACCACGACGTACTTGTGCTCCGCGCGGAAGAAATAGACATCCTCGATCGGAATCAGGTGCAACTGATCACCCATGCGCGCACGGATATGGCGGCGCCCGCCATATCCGTTATCGGAGACAAGCTCGACCTGTTCCAGTTGCGCCCGGTTCAGCCGGCGCGAACGGTCCAGGGCGGCCTGGAGACGCTCTGCGCGCACCGGCTTGAGCAGATAGTCAACGCCGCGGGCCTCGAAGGCCTCGAGGGCGAAGCGATCATAGGCAGTGGTGAAAATCACCGCCGGGGGATGTTCGAGTTCCGCCAGTTTACGCGCCGCACTGAGACCATCCATGCCGGGCATCCGGATATCCATCAGCACCACATCCGGGTTTTCGCGCGCGAACAACTCGAGCGCTTCCCGTCCGTTGCTGGCCTCACCCACCACGGTGCAATCATCAAGCCGCTCGACGAGCTGACGCAGGCGGCTGCGGGCCAGGCTTTCATCATCGACAATGAGCAGCTTCATGCGTCCACCTCCCGCGGCAGGTAGAGACGTGTCTCGAAGCGGCCTTCGCATTCGCGGGTCCCCAGGCTCGCCGCCTCGCCAAAATTGAGATGCAGTCGCTGGCGGACATTGTCCAGTGCCATCTGGTGGCCGGGTCGCCCCCTGGGCCGCTTGCCCTCCGGGGCGGGGTTGCGAATCATGATCGCTACTCCATGGTCGTCACGCTCCGCGCGCACCTGGATGCGACCGCCCTCCGGTCGCGTCTCTATTCCATGATAGACCGCATTCTCCATTAATGGCTGAAGAACGAGCTTGGGCACCCGCACGCCACGAATGGCGTCGCTCGGAATCTGCCAGTCCAGCTCCAGCCGATCACCCAGACGCAGGGCTTCCAGGCGCAGGTAACGCTCGGCGAGATC
>SLND01000021.1 GCA_007133205.1 Natronospiraceae bacterium
GCCAAGCTCGCGATCCGACAGTCGAACGATGGGCTGGTAGTGGACCTCGAGCCCCTTGTTGGACAGGGCTTGCCGCAATTCGCCAGTAAGGAACAGCTCATCCTGGACCCTGGCATTCATCTCCGCCGAAAAGAACCGGTAGGTATTGCGTCCTTCTTCCTTGGCACGGTACATGGCCGCCTCCGCGTTCCGGATCAATGCCGGACCATCGGCACCATCATCGGGAAAACAGCTGATGCCGATACTGACCGTGCAGGTCAGGTCACCTTCTCCCCCTTTTAGCGGCTGTGTGAATATCTGATGGATCTTGTCGGCAAGACGGCCCAGATCGTCCATGCTTGTCATGTCCTCAATCAAGACCACGAACTCGTCACCACCCAGACGGGCCACCGTATCCGAATCCCTCAGTGTGGAAACCAGACGGTTTGCGGCCTGCTGAATGACTTCGTCCCCCCGCTCATGCCCCAGGGACTCGTTGATGGTCTTGAACTGATCCAGGTCGATCATCATCAGTCCGGCGGACAGACCGGACCGCCGTGCCCGACGGAGGGCGTGGGCACATTTCTCCAGAAAAAGAGACCGATTGGGAAGCTCTGTCAATGGGTCGTAATAGGCAAGAAACTCCAGTTGCTCCCGGATCTGTCTCGATTCCGTAATGTCATTGAAGGCACAGACATAGCGGTCGCCCCGCTCATCTTCGCGCGGTACAACACTCAGGCTGACCAACGCGGGATAAGAACTGCCGTACCGGTGTACGTTCCAGACTTCTGTTTGCCAGCGTCCTGCCTTCTTCAAGTCCGCTCGGACCTCAGCAACCGAGATCCCTACCTGGTTGCGGAAGCCGGCCTTGGCAATCGACTTACCCAGAATCTCCTCCCGGTCATGTCCGGTGATTTCGGAGAACGCCCGGTTCACCGAAATCACCTGAAACTGCTCATCCATTATGGCAATGCCGTCGGCGGTATTCTCCAGAGCCGCCGCTGCCAGTTGCCGCTCCGCCTCCACCCGCTTGCGGGCGGATATATCACGATAGATCCCGTACACCGCCTCCTGATTGCCCCCGATCACGATCGGGATGCCCAGAATGGAGACATCGACCAGGCTGCCGTCCTTGCGGGAACGTACGGTTTCCGCACTGACTTCCCGCCGGTTCAGCACCTGCCGTGTCAGGGCAGAGCCCTCCTTTTTCCTTTCCTTCGGGACAATGCATTCGTTCACCTTGCGCCCCTGCACCTCGTCCAGGCGATAGGCGAACATCTCGAGCCAGGCCGGATTCGCATCAAGGATTCGATCCTCATTATCCAGAATGACGACACCTTCCGGGGTACGTTCGAAAAGTTGCTGAAAGAATATCTGGTGACGGGTGTAGTGGATGTCGGCCGCGGGGGAACCGTGCGGCTCCGGGGATGTCGATTCCGCACTTCCCGCACCCGGAGTCCTTGCCGGATGAAAGCTGAGATGAATCAGATCCTGGTCATCGACGGTGACCGGACGGGCATCGATCCGGACCTGCACGAGCTGTCCATCTTCCATGGCAAGGGTCCAGGCAAAACTGTCGTGAGTACCGGCGATGCAGGTCTGGAGGGTGCTTCTGAATCGTGAGCGCGGGGTATCGGATTCCTCGTCGCCCCATGACGGGAAAAAGCGGTCAATGGACTCCCCCGCGAGCCCGTGTCCATCCGGCGACCCAAGCAGGCCTTGTGCCGCGTCATTGGCGAGACGGATGTGCAGCGCGTCGTCAATCACGAGTGAGGCAATCGGCGCCGACTCGAAGACTGCCTCCGGGATGTCCGTCCTTGAACCCTCGGAACGATCGCTGCTCAAGGACTCTTTTGACATATATTCAGTATATTCCAGGCCAGGCGGATATCAAGCTACGTTTTGGGAAAATCCGCCATCCCGGCATCCTGGCCGGCATTACCCGGATGACTCGTCTGAACTCAATTCGGGAATCTGCAGTGTTTCGCCGGGGCGCAGTCCGGTCATGTCGACATCGGGATTGTGCTGCTGCAGCAGCCAGACCGGCAGTGGCGCATAACGACGGGTGATGGACCAGACCGAATCGCCGGGCGAGACTTCGTATTCCCGGGTACCGGCGATATCGTATTGTTCGAAGAAGGCATTCTGACGGTGGCGGTGATACTGGCGCCGCCGGTTCTCGAATTCCGCGGCGTCCACGTTTCCGTGTTCCAGCAACAGGCGCTGACCGGCAGTCACCTGCTCGCCATACTCAAGCCCATTGAGCTCACGCAGGCGCTGGGTTCGAATTTCCAGCCAGTCCGCCACGTGGCCGAGCGTCTCCCCCCACTGGATTTCGATCCGGCCTTCCTCGTCGATCGCGTAGTCACTGGGATCAGCCGCGAGGGTATCCGGGCGGTGGGCGCCGGCGCCCATTGCCCCCTCATCACCCTGATTCTGCCCCAGGTTCTCCAGGACCCGGTTGACCGTCCCCACCAGATCAACCGCCGTTCCCTCGGCCAGAGGTACTTCGGCCGGGCTCGATTCCGATTCGGAAACTTCACTGTCCGAGGCGACCTCGCCCGAGTCCGCGGAGGCGACCGCCTCCTCTTCCGCCACCACATCCGTGCCGGTCTCCGCTTCGGCCACCCGCAGCTGATTGCCGGCAATGATCGGTTCGTCCGGATCGAGGTCGTTGTACTCCACCAGCGCCCTCACACTGGTATCAAAGCGGGCCGCAATCAGGGACAGGCTGTCCCCGGGACGCACGGTGTAGACACCATCCTCCGGCGGCGTCTCGCGGCGCGGCTGGGCTGCAGGTCCGGGCAGGCGAATCCGCTGTCCAACCTGGACCCGCGAGGTATTGGTCAAGCCATTGATCCGGGCCAGCTCGCGAACCGAAGTACCATATCGCTGCGCCACATGGGACAGGGTTTCGCCACGTTGCATGGTATGGGCACGGGCACGCACCTGCTGATTACGGCGATGCTCCGGTGGCAACGAGGCGATCACCTCACCGGCCTCTTCCAGGTGGTTTCCCGGAGGCAGTCTCAGGTGGTAGCCACGAGGGATGTACTTGTGTCCATCCCAGACCGCCCGCTGCAACGCCGGATTGTGTGCCCGCAGGCGCTCCAGCGGTTCATCCAGGGCATCCGCCAGGATGTGGGCGGGGACGTATTCTTCCAGTACCAGTGCCTGGGCCGGAAGACCGGGCTCGGGATTGAGGTCATCGAAGTAGCGATCCGGCTCATCATGGATGGCCAATGCGGCCAGGAAGGCGGGGTAGAAATTGCGTGAAGCGAAGCCGTAACGAGGGCCGTTGTATTCGCGAGCAATGGTGACGATATCGGCCTCGCCTACGCTCTCGATGGCACGCCGGATTCCGGCGGCCCCGTGGTTGTAGGCATTGAGGGCCAGTTCCCAGCTTCCGGTCACTTCACGATTATGCTTCAGGAGACGCGCGGCCGCCTCGCTCGACTGCCAGGGATCCAGCCGTTCGTCCACGACATTATCAACCTGCATGAATCGCTGACCGGTCCCGCGAGTGAATTGCCACATCCCGGCCGCACCGGCCCGGGACCGGGCATAGGGCGTGAAGGAGGATTCCACGTGCGGCAGGGCGACCATGCCCTCGGGCACACCGTGCTCACGCATGATCTGTCGGATATGAGCCTCCCAGCGTCCCGCACGTTCCAGTCCGGCACGAAAACGGTCGGACTGTCCGAGCTGGAATCGGACCCGGTCGGCGGCGGCCCGGAAATCGGCGGGGCCCGCATCCTCGCCGAACATGTTGCGAACCCGCTCCGCCCGCTCTCCCTCGAGTTCCGGGTTCCGCGCCAGCTCCAGCAGGAGTTCGCGATACTGCTCCCGATAGTCGCGGGTAATGCGGCGGCGCTCGGCCGGCGAGGCTCCGGAGGGCAGGTCCACACGGGTATAGACGACATCCAGGTAGCGATTGTCATGCAGCAGCCCGGAGTCGGTATCGACTTCGGTATAGATCCGCTTCCAGAAGTTCACATCCGGGGCAAAGGCCTCCGGTCTGGCGAAATCGGACTGGAGTGCCCGGGCCTGCAAGGGGGACAACACCAGGCAGACCACCACCCCCGCCAGCAGCCACCCGGACCACCACCTGCGTGTCATCACTGGATTTCGCTCCATGTCTCCGGCCATACCTTCCGTCAACTCCGATTCTGCCGTGTGCGGGCCATCTTGCCCAGCCCCGCATGACGCCTTCCGTCGGAAGCAAACGTCCGCCCGACCCGCCAACGGCCCGCGGACAAGATGCCAGCCTCCCCGCCTGTGCGTTATGCTGACGGCTTTTCCACTGCAGGCAGATTTTTCCATGACTGCAATTCAAAACCCGGACGACTGCTTTCCCGACCATATCCGTACGGTTATCGCACGCTACACGGAGGCACTGGGACGGGTCGATGGCGAGACCCTGGTGATCGGCAGCGGCACGGTCGGCAAGCGCTTTCTCGACGACATTCCCTATCCGTTCAAGGTCAACCCGCACTTCAACCAGTGGGTGCCCCTGACCGACCTGCCCGACTGCTATCTGGTGTTTCGTCCGGGTAAAAAACCCCGGCTGCTGCTCCACACCCCGACCGATTTCTGGCACAAACCGCCCCAGGTGCCCAGCGCGGCCTGGACGGAAGCCTTCGAGATCGAAAGCTTTTCGGAAGTGGATGCGCTCATCGGGACCCTGCCTCAACCGGGACCGGGACTGGTCTACCTGGGCGAAACCGCGCCCTGGCAGAATGCCGATTTCCAGCACAACCCGGCGGCGCTCTTGAATGCGATTCATTTCCACCGCGCCTGGAAGACGGAGTACGAACTCATCTGTCTGCGCGAAGCCAACCGTCTGGGGGCACTCGGTCATTACGCAGCGCGGGACTGCTTCTATTCGGGAGGCAGTGAATTCGAGCTGCAGGCCGCATTCTGCCGGGCCTGCAGCCATACCGAGCAGGAATTGCCCTACCCGGCCATCGTGGCCCTGAACGAGCACGGGTCAACCCTGCATTACGATGCCCTCGACCGGGACCCACCGGGATCGCATCACTCTTTCCTGATCGACGCCGGAGCTTCCTTTCGCGGCTATGCCTCGGACATCACCCGGACCTGGAGCGCGCGGGATCCGCAATTCGAGGAGCTGATCCAGGCCGTGGACCGACTGCAGCAGCAGTTGTGCTCGGAAGTGCGCCCGGGCATCAACTTTGCCGAGCTGCATCGCCGGGCCCATGAGCTGGTCGCCCAGGTCCTGGCCGAATGGGAGCTGGTCCGGATGAGCCCGGAAAACATGGTCACGGCCGGGATCACGCGTCATTTCTTTCCCCATGGCCTGGGTCATTACATCGGCCTGCAGGTACACGATGTGGGCGGCTATCTCGCCGATCCGGACGGCACGCCTCTGGAACGTCCCCAGGACCATCCCTTCCTGCGCATGAGCCGGGAGCTGGATGCCGACCAGACCCTGACCATTGAACCCGGTATCTACTTCATCGATTCCCTGCTCGCCGAACTGCGCGAGGGCTCTCACGCCAGGGATGTGGACTGGGGCCGGGTTGATCGCCTGCGGCCCTTCGGGGGCGTCCGCATCGAGGATGATGTCCGGGTGACGAGCCACGGGGTGGAAAACATGACCCGCCAGGCCTTTGCCGGGGTACAACACGACGCGAGTGGCAATGGAAACAGCCGGATCGCCTGAATACTACGTGTTCCCCGAATCAGCAGGCACTCCACAATTCGCGATTGGGCGAGCGCCTGTTGAATATCCAGGAAAGCTCTGATTGATTCAGTGCTTTTCCCTTAAACCCTGTTACAGCAAATGCTGGAGGAAGCAAGGCAATGAGCTACCGTGCATTTTCCCTGATCCCCGCGAGTCAACTCGTGGCCGGCGCGGCCCTGGTGGCCCTCCTCGGCTGCAGCAACAATGCCGAAGCGGACGTGGAACCACTGGAAACCAACCAGGGCAAACTGGTCGAACAGGCGGTCATTGGCTACGTGGCCCCGCCGTTCCAGGCCGATCCCCCGCTGCGGGTCAATCCGGAGGGTGAAGTCACCTCGGTGCCCGGTACCGGATCGATCACCTACAACTACCGCACCGGCGACAGCGCGGTGGACATGGCCGGTGACCACGTGGAACCGGCGGTGAGCATCCACAACCTGGGTCGCGATGGCAGTCCGAGCAGCCCCGAAAACCGGGCGCTCAATGTGCTCTCCCAGGTCGGCAATGAAGCCCGCATCGTTGACGCCCAACTCGGCGACAACATCGAGGGCGCCACCGGGCGTGTGATCGGAAAGCACGGCGGCATCGAACACGTGATGGTGGAATTCCCGGACGAGGTCTACGAGGACCTGGTCATCGGTGACCGGATGCAGATTCGGGCAGTGGGCCACGGCCTGGAAGCGACCAATGTGGAGGATGTGCATATTCGCAATGTCAGCCCGGACCTGGTGGATGCGCTGACCGAACAGGGCATGGGCGTCACCGAGAATGGTGCCCTGCGTATTCCGGTGGCCCGCGAGATCCCGGCCAAGATCATGGGCTCGGGCCTGGGCAGGAATCATGTATTTACCGGTGACTACGATATCCAGATGTTCGACGAAGAGGTCAATGAACGTTACGGCCTTGATGAACTGCGCTTTGGCGACATCGTCGCGATCACCGATGCCGACAACAAGTTTGGCCGGATCTATCGTGGCGGTGCGATCACCGTCGGCGTGGTCGTCCACGGCATCAGCAATGTCGCCGGCCACGGTCCGGGGGTGACCGCGCTGTTCACTTCGCCTTCAGGCAACATCGAAGTCAGCGAAGACCGGGACATGAACCTGGATGCCCTGTTCAATCTGCGCTGAGGCCAAGGCATCGGTCACTTGTGGACCGTGCGGCACCAGCAGTTAAGAGCTTGGTGTTGGGACCCATTATTGCCGGTGAGGGGGGGCACTCCGCTCAGACCCTGAATGCGCCTTCAGAGAGCACGGCCCAGGTGACCCCCCAAAGAGAAGGCCTGGCGCCGAACAGGGTATTCCAGGACTGTGTGCGCCATGGATGGCGCACCCAGAGCCTCCATGGAAGGATTTACGGCGATCCTGGAATACCCTGTCGGCGATAAAGGCCGGACCGCTACCCGTCACCGACAACAAAGGGTCCCAAGCCGAACGCAAATGACGAGATCGTAACCGAAACTTTCCGCATGACCCGCCAGGACAACGACTGGCTCCCGCCCCGACCCAGGATCGGCTTCACCACCGGGGCAGCAGGTAGAGCACCGGCTGCAGGGGCGGTGCCGGTACGGGGGGCGAGGCTTCCAGAACCACGACCAGACGGTCATGGGAAACACCACCGGACGCCACTTGCCGGGCGAGCGCCATCCCGACCTCGCCCGCGTCCTCGCGTCGGCCGGACGGTGGCAAGGCCACCACGACTTCCACCAGGACCGCGGGATGCCGCGCCAGTATCCCGGCCACTTCGTCGATGCTTTCCGCTTCCGCGCCCGTCCCGGGCATCAAGACCAGGCCGTTGGAATGCTTGCCCTGCACCCAGACCGGGTGGGTCTGAATTCTCCATCGTTCGTGCTCGATGGCCTGCTCCAGTTCGGCACGTAATGCCTCAAGCGCTTGATCAGCCCGTTCCGTGGGGCTGAGCACATGGACCAACGGTGAAGTTTCCTGCCACCAGGCACCACGATCCTGCGGACCATGGACGCTGACCACGGCCCCGCTGTGGGCGGAGAGCACCACGGTGGACTGCTGCACCTGTTCAGAATCTACAGGCCAGGGTGCGGGTGCGGCGCACGCGCTCAGGAAGGCAAGACCTGCGCAGGCAAGCGATATCCTGGCCGGAAAGAATCTCATTCGTCGCCCCGAATGGTGACAACAGGATGCATGTTACCCCGGCCGGCACAGCCGCAGACAATTCACGGCACCGTGGCCGAAGGATGGAGCGACGAAGGACGGGTCACCGGAGGAGAGGGAACGGAGTCGCCCCGGACAGGGCAACTCCGTATCCTTGCTGCATCAGGCTGAACAGCAGAGTGGTGTTTGGTGGCTATGGCTGGACTCGAACCAGCGACTCCAGCATTATGAATGCTGTGCTCTAACCAACTGAGCTACATAGCCAAAAGACGGGTGCCGACCGTGCCGGCAGAGGCGGAATTCTCCCGTTCCGGCCCCTTCTTGTCAAGATTGCGCCCCTGTCCGGATTGCCTCCTGGTCAAAACTGCCCGGGCGCGTCTCAGACATTGAAACGGAAGTGAATGATGTCGCCCTCGCGAACCTCGTAGTCCTTGCCTTCCAGGCGCCATTTCCCCGCATCCTTGGCGCCCTGCTCGCCACCACAGGCGATGAAATCCTCGTAACTGACCACTTCGGCGCGGATGAAGCCCTTCTGAAAATCGGTGTGGATCACCCCGGCGGCCTCCGGCGCGTTCGCGCCTTGCCGTACGGTCCAGGCCCGCACTTCCTTCTCGCCCGCGGTGAAATAGGTCAGCAGGCCCAGTAGACGATATCCGGCCCGGATCACCCGGTTCAGACCCGGCTCTTCCATCCCGGCATCCTCGAGAAAAGCCTGCTGATCGTCGGCATCGAGCTGTGCAATCTCCGCTTCCAACGCGGCACAGACCGGCACCACCTGGGCCCCTTCCTCGGCCGCCCGCGCCTGGAGGGCTTCCAGATGCGCGTTGCCGGCCATGCCTGCCTCGTCCACATTGGCCAGATACATCAGCGGCTTGGCGGTGAGCAAATGGAACTCACGCAGGATTTCACGCGCCTCGTCCGAGCATTCCAGGGTCCGCACCGGAGCGCCCTCATCCAGATGGGCCTGGACCTGCTCCAGCACCTTCACCCGCGCCTGGAGCGACTTGTCGCCGGACTTGGCGGCACGCCGGCTGCGCTCGAGCGCCTTTTCCACCGTCTGCATGTCGGCCAGGGCAAGCTCGGTCGCAATGGTTTCCACGTCGGACACCGGGTCCACCCGACCGGCGACATGGGTCACGTCCTCGTCCTCGAAGCAGCGCGCCACCATGGCAATCGCATCGGTCTCGCGGATATGGGCCAGGAACTGATTGCCCAGCCCCTCCCCCTTGGAGGCACCGGCCACCAGACCGGCAATGTCCACGAACTCCATGGTCGTGGGAATCACCTTCTGTGGCTTGACGATCTCGGCAATACGATCCAGACGCGGGTCCGGCACCGGGACGATGCCCACATTGGGGTCGATCGTGCAGAAGGGATAGTTCTCGGCGGGTATCTCGTTGGCCGTCAAAGCATTGAACAGGGTCGACTTGCCGACATTGGGCAGACCGACGATGCCGCATTTTATGGACATGGATACTCCAGTTGGGATGCCTGGTGGGCCATACGCTAGATTCGTCTACGAATTTGGTCTGAATTCAGGCTTGTACTGTGTTCAGGGTGAGACCTTTCCTTCCCGGCGACGGGGGTCATTCCGGCCTGTATTGCCGACAGGGGCCGGCCAGGTCCAACCCTCAGGACCGGGAGTGAAGCAGGTTCATGCCGGCTTCCAGACCCTCGCTCAGGATATCCGGCAGGGCATCCACCGCTGCGTCGATGCCGTCACGGATGGCGTTCTCGTCCGCAGACGAGGGCCGCTTCAGCACATACCCGACCACGTCCCGACCATTACCGGGATGACCGATGCCCAGGCGCATGCGCCGGAAATCCCGCCCCAGGTGGCGGATGAGATCACGCAGGCCATTGTGTCCTCCGTGCCCCCCGCTCCACTTCAGACGCACCGTTCCGGGTGGCAGATCCAGGTCATCGTGTACGACCAGGACCTGTTCCGGCGTGAGCTTGAAGAAATCCATCACCGCCCGGGCGGATGCGCCACTCCGGTTCATGTAGGTCATGGGCTTGAGCAGACGCAGGTCCTGACCGGCCAGACTGCAGCGGGCCATCTCACCCTGGAACTTGCGTTCACCGGAAAAGGCACCACCGAAACGATGCGCCACCTCATCGGCAAGCCAGAAGCCGACGTTGTGACGGGTGGAAACGTAATCGGCCCCGGGATTCCCGAGGCCGACCAGCAGTTTGATGGATTCCGACATGCGAAGGAGCGACCGCTATCAGTCTTCCTCTTTCTTCTCTTCCCCGGCCTCTTCGCTGCCTTCCTCGGCGGCTGCTTCGGCAGCTGCCTCCGCAGCTTCTTCCTCTTCTTCCTCTTCCTTGGCAGAACGGGGCTGCTGAATCGAGGCAACCTTCAGGTCATGATCTTCACCGTGCGTAAGCTCAACCAGCTCCACGCCATCCGGCACCTTGATATCGGACAGATGGACGTTGTCACCGATATCCAGTTCGCTCACGTCCACTTCAATGTACTCGGGCAGGTCCCCCGGCAGGCAGCTCACTTCCACGTTCACCAGGTCGTGAGTGATCACGCCACCCTTCAGTTTGATGCCCGGTGCGACGTCCTCGCCCACGAAGTGCAGCGGCACCTGCATGCGAATCTTCTCCTTCGCACTCACCCGAAGCAGGTCCAGGTGTTCCACCACCGTGGGCTTGTAGATGTGACGCTGCAGATCACGCAGCACCACCTGTTCCTTCTTCCCGTCGAGCTTGAGCTCGAGGATGTGGGAATAAAAGGCCTCGCTCTTGAGGTGGTTGATCAGCTCATCGTGATCCACGCTGATCGGCTGCGGATCCTTTCCGGATCCATAGACGATCCCCGGTACACGACCCTGGCGACGCAGGCGGCGGCTCGCACCCTTCCCCTTGTCGCTCCGGGTCTCGGCATTCAGTATGAAATCTTCAGCCATGATTACTCTCCATTCGGGCTCGCGCCCGGTTTCAAAGGCCGGCATCTCCCCCGCGACCAGGTTCGATGCCTTCCGTTAACGACCCCCGTCAGGACTGACGGGGTGTCGAGGGCTTCACGCTCAATCCGCGTAAAGCGAAAGAACCGATTCTTCCTTGCTTATCCGGCGCATGGTCTCACCCAGCAGACCGGCAATGCCAAGCTGGCGAATGCGCTTGCACTGGCGTGCATTGTCCTGGAGCGGGATGGTGTCGGTGACCACCAGCTCGTCCAGCTCCGAGGTCTCGATGTTCTCGATCGCCTTGCCCGACAGTACGGGATGAGCAATGTAGGCACTGACCCGTTCGGCCCCGGCGTTCTTCAGGGCCCCGGCGGCCTTGCACAGGGTGCCTGCAGTATCCACCAGGTCGTCCACGATCACGCAACTGCGACCGGCAACATCCCCGATGATGTTCATCACCTGGGATTCATTCGCCCGCGGGCGGCGCTTGTCGATGATGGCCAGGTCCGTATTGTTCAGGCGCCGCGCAAAGGCCCTGGCGCGCACCACGCCCCCCACATCCGGGGCGACCATGACCAGATCGCCGTTGTTCTTCGCCTCCGGCATCCGTGTGCGGATGTCCTCCAGCAGCACCGGAGAGGAATAGACGTTGTCCAGCGGTATATCGAAAAAACCCTGGATCTGATCGGCATGCAGATCCATGGTCAGCACCCGATCCACTCCCGCCGAGGTGAGCATGTTCGCCACCAGCTTGGCGGTGATCGGCACGCGTTCACCACGCGGGCGCCGATCCTGACGGGCATAACCGAAATAGGGGATCACCGCCGTGATCCGGCCGGCCGAGGAGCGGTAGAGCGCATCCACCATCACCAGCAGCTCCATCAGGCTGTCGTTGCTGGGCGGACAGGTGGACTGGACGATGAAGACATCACGCCCACGCACGTTTTCCCGGATCCGGACCTCGACCTCTCCGTCACTGAACTTGCCCACGTCCGCCTGGCCCAGGGGCAGGTTCAGCTCCTCGGCCACTCGCGCGGCAAGCTCCGGGGTGGCCGTCCCGCTAAATACCATCATGCCTGTATCCGACACCCGACGACTCCCTCAGTTGGCTTCGCGCCTGTGATATGCGGAGCAGTCTTCGCGAGTTTCGCCCGCCAATGCTGACGTCCGCGAGCTCATGCCCGTCGGCCCGCGGATGAAGACTCCCGCCAGAAAACAGACCCGGCCGCGCATCGCGCGGCCGGGTCGGGGTTGGCTGGGGTGGCAGGATTCGAACCTGCGAATGACGGGATCAAAACCCGCTGCCTTACCACTTGGCGACACCCCAATCGGCGTGGGCGATCACGCATGCCGCGATCGCACCCAGCAGAAACCGAGCGGCGCGGATTATACCGCCATTCCGGCCGTCATTGCCAGAATCAGCTGCCCCCGCCTGCCCGCAAGGATGCCAGCCGATCCAGCAGGGGCGAGCGATTCAGTCCTCGGGCGACGAAGCCCTTCCAGTCTTCGGGGAGACGTTCGATAACCCGCTGCCCCTCGTGCTGGTCGGAGACCCGGACGAAAACACAGGCGCCAGTGCCGGTCACACGCGCCTCGCCGAAACAGGCCAGCCAGCGCAGGGCCTCGCCCACCAGTTCGTGACGCACGCTGACCACCGGCTGGAAGTCATTTCGCGCACCGTCGGCAAGAAAGGTTGACAGGTCGATGGGCTCCGAATCGCGCCGCAAGTCCTCATCCCCGTAGATGGCCGCGGTAGAAACACTGCAGGGCGGCTGGACCACCACGTAGCAGGCTTCGGGGGGATCCACCGGAGTAAGCTGCTCGCCGCGACCTTCGGCCCAGGCCGCCTGGCCACGGACGAATACCGGCACATCCGAGCCCAGCTCGGCACCGAGGGCACACAGGGCATCCATGTCCAGATTCAGATCCCAGAGGTGATTCAGGGCGTGCAGGGTGGTGGCGGCGTCGGAACTGCCGCCCCCGAGGCCTCCCCCTACCGGGAGCTGCTTGTCCAGCTGTATCTCGACACCCGCCTCGATACCGGCCTGTTCCCGCAGGCGATGGGCGGCAGTCACCACAAGATCCTCCGTTTCGGCGATCCCGGCCGCGCCACCGGTACGTCGAATCCGGCCATCGGAGCGGTGCCGAAAATACAGGCGATCGCCCACATCCAGGAACTGAAACAGGGTCTGGATCTCGTGGTAACCATCGTCGCGGCGACCCAGCACGTGCACGAAAAGGTTGATCTTTGCCGGTGCCGGCCAGGGGGCTTTCTCGGCGTCGGTCATGAGTGCTCCCGGGCAGTCCTCTCAGTGACGCTGTGACACCAGGGCGGGCGCGCCACCATGCAGGACCCACTCGCGAATCGCAATCCGGACCCTCACATCCTCGCTGCGTACCGTGATCCGTCCGGGCAGCAAGACCCCGTTGTGGGGCTCGTAATCCTCGTAGTATATCTCCCAGCCGGCCTGGCGGAGCCGCACCAGGCGCCCTTCGCCGTCGAGCGCGGTCTCGGAGTCGGACTCCGGCGCCGGCAGGCCAAGCATCCACCAGCGCAACTTGTCCAGTGGCACACGCCAGCCGGTTTCGGCCTCCAGTTCCGCGCCCGGATCGGGACTGCCCCAGCGGTCGCCCCGGCTGTTTTCCACCACCATCCAGTGTTCGTCACCGACCACGCGGGTGGCGCCCATGCCGGCAGGACCCCGGATCAGGAAATCCATGGTGGGTCCCTCCTGGCGCCACTGCAGTGACGCACTCCAGCCTTCGTCGGCGGTCATCACGGCCACCCGTCCCTGGAGTTCCCAGTCGTCGAGTCCGGCCAGCACCACCTGGCGCTCGGCCCAGGCCTGCTCGTCGCCCGGCTCTTCCGGAACCACGGGCAGGCGCTGGCACGCCGCCGTGGCCAGAATCATTCCCAGCAGCAGAAGCACCGGGATCAGCCGTCGCCTCCGGTCCATGCTCATTGCGTGAATCTCTCCCAGGTCTCTTCCAGAACCTTGTCATCAGGCCAGCGTTCGCGGGCGTATTCCCACACCTCCAGGGCCTGTTCGTGTTCGCCGCGCACCCAGAGCACTTCCCCCAGGTGGGCGGCCACCACCGGATGCCGGTGTATCTGCCAGGCCTGCTCGATCCAGCGCAGAGCGCGGCGCTCGTGGCCCATGCGATAGGCCACCCAGCCGCGGGTATCCATGATTGCGCCACTGTCGGGCATCCAGTCCATCGCCTGACGCGCCAGGCGGCGTGCCTCGCGCAGCTCCCGGTTCTCGTCGGCCAGTACATAGGCCAGGGCATTCATGAGGCGCGGGTCTTCCGGCCACGCTTCACGGGCCTGGCGGAAATACCCGATTGCGGCTTCCGCGTGCTCACTGTCCGCCAGCGCCAGTCCGCAGCGATAGAGAACTTCCGCCACCCGCGAGAATTCTTTCCGGAGGGCATCGCAGAGTTCGACCGCCGCATCCACACGTCCGCTCTCGCCATGGCGCATGGCGATCCGCCCCACCGTCTTGCGGTAGGTTCCCGGGTCCGCCCGACGCATGCGCGAAAGCAGATCCTCGGCATCCTCGAGGCGGTCGAGCTCATGGTACATCGCCACCATCCCGGCCCGTGCCTCCGGGAGGTCATCGCCCCCGGATACCCGCCGGTACCATCGCAGCGCCTCGTTCCACTCCCCCTGCTCGGCATGGACCTCTCCCACGTAGAAGGCGGTCTCCTGAAAGCGAAACCCGCGCCGCGCGAGCCTCTCCAGCAGCTCAATGCTGCGTTCGAATTCGCGCATTTCCATTGCGATCAGCCCGAGCGCGTATTCGATACTCCCGTCGCCGGCACCGCCGTGCCTGCGCCCCTCGAGCAGCAATACCGCATCCGCGAGGCGGTCCGCCTCCCACAACAGGGTGGCCATCTCGAGCAATGGCTGGGTGCCCGAGGTGGTGAACAGATAGGCCCAGGCATCCATGAGCGCAGTGTCGTCGCCACGCCCGACCCGGGCACGCAGGGCCAGCCAGGTGGCGGAGGCGCGATGTTCCGGGTCTTGCCCGGCGCGATGGGCGTGAAATTCCGCGTCGCGCGAACGGCTGACCCCCTGGGCCAGGCGCGCGGCCACCAGATGGGCGCCTGGGCCATCATCCGTTTCCGCCAGTTCGCGCGCGACTTCCCAGGCCCGCCAGAGGCGTTCCTCGCGGCGAAGTTCGGCACCGAGAACCGCCCAGTCACGCGCATCGCCTTCCTCTATCCAGGTTGCAAAGGCTTCCGCGGAGCGCGCCACTTCACCGGCACGCAGCTCCGCCATGCCCAGGTACCACCAGGCCTGGGTGCTGTCCGGATCCAGTTCGACCCAGCGCCGGGCGGAGTCGAGTGCCTTGTCATAGGCACCGATATCCATCGACCAGGCGGTCGCGCGTCCCGCCAGCGCGGGGGACTGGCTCAGGCGGGTCGCCTTGCCGTAATGCTCGGCGGCTTCGCGCGCCATCCCGCGCGAGCGCGCCATTTCCGCCAGCATGAGCTGTTCCCCATGGGACACGCGATCGGGATCGGGGGGTACACCGTCCTCCGCCAACTCCGGCTGCGAGGCACAGGCAAGACAGAACAGGAGCAATATCAGCGCGGGCAAGGGTCGGCAACAGGCCGGTAATGTATAATTCACCAGGGAACCTCTGATTGTTCCACAGTATTCACGAGACCCGGCGTGGCCGGAACCGGAGGCGGGGCAAGCGCCAGCCAGGAACAAACTGGCGCGGGCCGACGTGATCCGGACAGTCTTTCAGGCTTGGACATCCACACAAAGGAAGATTCCCGGCAATCCCTGGCCACTTAATGTCCCTCGTCACACTCGGCATAAACCATAACACGGCGCCGCTGGCCGTCCGCGAGCAGCTGAGCTTCGGTGATCCCGAACTGCCGTCTGTGCTGCGTGAGCTGGCTGGACTGGAAGGCGTGGATGAAGTGGCCCTGGTCTCGACCTGCAACCGGACTGAAATCTATGCCCACCTTCAGGGCGATGACACCACAGTGCTCGAACACTGGCTGCCGGATGACCGTGTCGACGACAGCAAGCATCTGCGGGAGGCACTGTACCGGTACCGCGGTGGGGAGGCGGTGCAACACCTGATGCGGGTCGCCTGCGGCCTGGACTCCATGGTCCTGGGGGAACCGCAGATTCTCGGTCAGCTCAAGCACGCCTACCAGCGCGCCATCGAGGCCGGCACGGTGGGCCGGGTGCTGCACTCCCTCTTCCAGGGCAGTTTCTCCGTCGCCAAACAGGTCCGCACGGATACCGGCATCGGTGAAAACCCCGTGTCGGTAGCCTATGCCGCGGTTGACCTGTCACGCCAGATCTTTGCCGATTTCGAGCAGCACACAGCCCTGCTGATTGGTGCCGGCGAAACCATGGAACTGGCGGCACAGCACCTTTCCCGTCGCGGCCTGGGACGCCTGATCGTGGCCAATCGCTCGCATGACCGGGCACATGAACTGGCAGCGGCCCACGGCGGATACGGGATCGGACTCGATGAACTGAGCGAGCACCTCCCCGAAGCCGACATCGTCATCAGTTCGACCGCGAGCCGTGAACCGATCGTTTCCCGCGACGCCGTCGCCACCGCCATGCGTCGCCGACGCCACCGGCCCATGCTGATTGTCGATATTGCCGTTCCCCGCGACATTCAGGCCGAGGCCTCCGAACTGCCGGACGTGTTTCTCTACAGCATGGATGATCTGCAGCGCAGTATCCGGGAGAATCTGGCCATTCGCGGACGCGAGGCGGTACGGGCGGACGAGATCATCGAGGCAAGGGCCCGGCGACTGAGTCGCGAACTGCGTGGACTCGACGCGGTGCCCGCCATTCGAGACCTGCGTCAGAATGCCCATGAAGAGCGCGCGCGGGTACTCGAACGCGCCAAACGCATGCTGGGCAACGGCCATTCTCCCGAGGCAGTGCTGGAGTTCCTGGCCCGCAGCCTGACCAACCGCCTCCTCCACCGGCCCACGGTGCGGATCCGCGAGGCCGGTCTGCGGGGAGAGAGCGAATTCCTGTCCGCGGCACGTGAACTGTTTGAACTGCCGGATGAAACAGACCAGGAAGAACGGCGGGAAACGGATGGCGAATCATGAAACAGAACATCCGCAGCAAACTGGAACGGGCCGAGGAACGCCACCAGGAGCTGGCCGGCCTGTTGTCGCAACCGGAAACGGTGTCCGACCCCGATCAATTCCGGAAACTGTCCAAGGAATACGCACGCCTGGAACCGGTGGTCGCCGGTTTCCGTGATTTCCGCAAGGTCGAGGACGACCTCGCTGCGGCCCGCGACATGGCCGGGGACAGCGACCCCGAGATGCGGGCCATGGCGGAAGCCGAACTGGCAGAGGCCGAAGCACGTCGCGAATCACTGGAAAAGGAACTGACGGAGCTGATGGTTCCGCGCGATGCCCATGATGAGGCCTCGGCCTTCCTCGAAATTCGTGCCGGCACCGGAGGTGACGAGGCCGCGCTGTTTGCCGGTGACCTGTTCCGGATGTATTGCCGCTACGCGGAACAGCAGGGCTGGCAGGTGGAAGTACTGAGTGAAAGTCCGGGCGAGCTCGGAGGGTACCGGGAAATCATTTCCCGGGTGGCGGGCGAGGAGGCCTACGGGCGGCTGAAATTCGAATCCGGCGCGCACCGGGTCCAGCGTGTGCCGGAGACCGAATCCCAGGGACGCATCCACACCTCGGCCTGCACGGTAGCCGTCATGCCGGAAGTGAATGCGGACACGAGCGTCGAAGTGAACCAGAATGACTTGCGGATAGATACCTACCGTGCGGCTGGCGCGGGGGGGCAGCACGTGAACAAGACCGACTCGGCGGTACGGATCACCCACCTGCCCTCGGGCATCGTGGTCGAATGCCAGGACGAACGTTCACAACACAAGAACAAGGCCCGGGCCCTGTCCCTGCTTCAGGCGAGACTGGAGGCGGCGGAAATCGAAAGACGCCAGGCCGAGGAATCGGAAACCCGCCGCCGCCTCGTGGGCAGCGGTGATCGCTCCGAACGAATCCGGACCTACAATTTCCCCCAGGGCCGGGTGACCGATCACCGGATCAATCTGACGCTCTACCAGCTCGACGCCGTGCTCGCCGGTGAGCTGGACCGGGTGATCGATCCCCTGCTGCAGGAAGACCACGCCGATCGCCTGGCAGCGATCGGCGGCGAATGAATTCCCCCAGCCATGCGCCGGCGCCGGGAGGGACTGCCCTGCTGCGGGGCAAGGAATTCCTTCAGCCGTCGTTCGCCCCGTCAGTCTGGGCGCCTTGCTCACCGGCCGGTGCCTCGGGGATATTGCGCAGCCAACCCCGGCCCAGTTCCCGTTTCAGACCCACCACACCTTCAGCCGTGATCTGGAGCCCCAGCGGATGCCCGGGGTTGATCGCAAGCCCCAGATCCTCGCTCATGTCGTCGAGAATGATCCGCGCCGGCATGCGATTGGGATGGGCAAACTCCGGATTCTTCTCGGCCAGCCAGTCACCGCGATCACGATCGGTGAACATCACCATCATCCGCTGGCCGTCCTTGTCCTGAATCATCAGGCCCTGCACGTTGCCGGGATCCTCGCCTTCACGGATCTCCTTGTTCAGCAGGACATAGACATTGGCCCGCAGCAGGGTCTGGAAGATGGTGGCCAGAGACACCTTCTTGTCGCGTCCCGACTCGATCAGGAATTCGAGTTCATTGCGCAGCTCATATTCTCTTTCACCGCCCTGCGCGGCGGCCTCTTCATTTCCGCTGTTCTGTTCTTCAGCCATCAGTTCGTCTCCCAGGCAGATTCAATATTGTCAAAATACGGGTGTTCGATTTCCCCGAGTCATGGGGGATTTTCAGCGGCAGTCGCCGCATCAACCGGCGGCGCCGCTGGCCTCGAGGGCGCGTTCGAGATCCGCCTTAAGGTCTTCGAAATCCTCGATACCCACGGACAGTCGAATCAGACTGTCGCTGATGCCCAGGGCCTCGCGTTTCTCCTTCGGGACCGAGGCGTGCGTCATGATCGCCGGATGCTCGATCAGGCTCTCGACACCACCCAGGCTCTCAGCCAGGGAAAATATCTCGCAGGCCTCAAGGAAACGGCGCGCTTCTTCGATGCCGCCCTTCAGCCAGATGGTGATCATGCCGCCGAAGCCATCCATCTGCCGTTTTGCGAGCTCATGCTGTGGATGGCTTTCCAGACCGGGGTAGGCAATGGATGCCACTTCCGGGCGCGCCTCCAGCCAGCGCGCCAGTTCAAGTGCGCTCTGGTTGTGCCGTTCTATGCGCAGCGCCAGGGTCTTGATGCCGCGCATGGCGAGAAAGCTGTCAAAGGGACCGGCAATGCCGCCGGCACTGTTCTGGATGAAATGAATCCGGTCAGCCAGGTCCTGGTTGTCGCCGACCACGGCCACGCCACCGACCATGTCGGAATGACCATTGAGATACTTGGTGGCCGAATGCATCACCAGATCACAACCGAGCTCGAGCGGTTTCTGTACGCAGGGCGTGGCAAAGGTATTGTCGGCCACGGTGAGAATCCCGTGTTCGCGCCCGATCGCGGCGACGGCTTCGAGATCCACCAGCTTGAGCAAGGGATTGGTAGGGGTCTCGACCCAGATCATTTTCGTCTCGGGACGAACCGCGGCCCGCACCTTCTCCGGGTCCCGCATGTCCACGAAACTGAAATCCAGCCCCGCCGAGCGGCGCCGGACATTCTCGAACAGGCGATAGGTACCGCCATAGAGGTCATCCATGGCAATCACGTGACTGCCCGAATCCAGCAATTCCAGCAGGGAGGCAGTCGCGGCCATTCCCGAGGCGAAGGCAAATCCGTGCTGCCCCTCTTCCAGGTCGGCGACGCAGCGCTCATAGGCAAGACGGGTCGGATTGCCGGTGCGCGAATATTCAAAGCCCTTGTGGTCGCCCGGGCTTTCCTGCACGTAGGTGGAGCTGGCATAGATCGGGGTCATGATCGCCCCGGTCACCGGGTCCGGTTCCTGACCGGCATGAATGCCCCGGGTGGCCATGCCGTGCTTTTCGCCCTGCTTGCCGTGCTGCTTGCTCATGGATCGATTCCTTGCTGCCTGTGGTTTTGAAAGATGCACTTGCCTGAATCCCGAATGCTCCCCTCATCGGTGCCACGCCAGGATTCGCGCTTTCCGGCACACTCGGCCTCGAGTCGGGAATTGCCTCAGTCGATGCGTCCACCCCGGCGGCAATAGCCGAGCAGATCGGAGCGGGTCACCATGCCGAGGAAATCCCGCTCGGGAGTGACCACGGCCAGTGCCGGCTCCCCCTGCATGCGTTCAGCCAGATCCCGCTTGGCCAGGCTCACGGGCACGGAGGGAAAGTTGGAGTTCATCACTTCCTTGACCTTGAGCTCGAAGCCCTGGGCGTCATCGACCACGGCACGCAGCAGATCCGCCTCGTTGACGCCACCCAGCAGGCGTTCCTCGTCCACCACCGGCAATTGCGAGAAGCCATTATCCACCATCCGCTTGTGGGCGGTGGCCACGGTATTTTCAGGAGTCACGGCAACGGTGGCACGGTCCTCGTGCGGGCGGCTGATCAGGTCCCGCAGGTCGCCGTGTTCGGGGCGGGTAATGAAGCCCTGCTCCCACATCCAGAAATCGTTGAAGAGCTTGGAGATGTAACGGTTGCCGGTGTCACAGGCCAGGGTGACCACGTTCTTCGCCTCGGTCTGTTCCCGGCAATAGGCCAGGGCACCGCCAAGCAGGGTACCGGTGGAGGGACCGGCCATGATGCCTTCCTTTTCCAACAGCTCGCGGGCGAGCAGAAAGGCTTCCCGGTCCGGCACCGCATAGGCCTTGCGGGCAAAGGACATGTCCGCCACATCGGGGATGAAATCCTCGCCGATGCCTTCCACCATCCAGCTGCCGGCCTTGCCGATGACCCCTTCATTGATATAGCCGCTCACAATGGAGCCTTCCGGGTCGGCCACGATCAGTTCCACATGGGGCGCATTCTTGCTCAACCAGCGACCCAGGCCGGTGACCGTGCCGCTGGAACCGCAGCCGACCACGATTGCATCAACTTCCCCGTTCATCTGTTCGTAGATTTCGGGAGCCGTGGTCTGTTCATGCGACAGGGCATTGTCGTTGTTACCAAACTGGTTGATGAAATAGCCGCCGGTATCATCCGCAATCTTCTGGGCGAGATCCTGGTAATAGTCCGGGTGGCCGCGCTGCACGTCGGAACGCGTCAGCACCACCTTTGCCCCCATGGCCCGGCAACTGGAGATCTTTTCCGGGCTCATCTTGTCCGGAATGACCAGTATCAGGGGGTAGCCTTTCTGGCGGGCGACCAGCGCGAGTGCAATGCCGGTATTGCCCGCCGTCCCCTCGACAATGGTCTGTCCCGGCTTGAGGTCGCCGCGTTTTTCGGCCTGTTCGATCATGGTCAGGGCAATGCGGTCCTTGACCGAGTGGGCCGGGTTGTTGAGTTCCAGCTTGGCGAACAGCCGGCACTTGCCGGTATCCAGTGTCTGGAGCTCGAGCATCGGCGTGCGGCCGATCATTTCCATGGCGTTGCGATAGATCTTCATGAATATCCCCAAGTCGAACAGGCGCGGCGTATTGTACGGAAAAGCGGGAAGACCGGGCAGGGGGTAAACTGTATGAATGGATCACGAACAGTCCCCGGATATCGCCACCCTGCTGGCATGGGCGCAAAACCGTCTCGCGCGGACGGCCGACCAGCCTGCCCTGGAGGCTCGCCTGTTGCTGGCCGAAGCCACCGGTGAATCACAGACCGCCCTCTTCGCGCGCCCCGAGGCGCGCCCGGA
>SLND01000044.1 GCA_007133205.1 Natronospiraceae bacterium
GCTTCAAGTTTCAAGCTTCAGGCTTTCTCCAATCGGGCCTGGTGAACCGTGAGGACCATTCGGTTACGCACTCATTCTTTCGTCAGGTCCGGACCCTTCGTTGCCGGTGACGGTGGCGTTCCGGCCCTTGTTGCCGACAGGGTCTTCCAGGATCGCCGTAAACCCTTTTCGGCTGCGCAGTCCTGCTCCGCCGAAAAGCCCGGGGCGCACATCCGTGTGCGCCCGTTCGCCGCGCTGCGTTCAGGCGAGCCGGGACCGTTCAGCCGGTGGCTGAACGCAGCCCGGCGAGCGGCTGAACGGTCCCGGCTCACCCCTGGGGGCTCTGGGTGCGCCATCCATGGCGCACACAGTCCTGGAAGACCCTGTTCGGCACAGGGCCTCCTCTATTGGCAGTCACCTGGGCCGCGGTTTATCCCTTCTGGTTCAGGCATCTGCCCGCACCGACCGGATGTGTCGGTTTGTAGCTTGCGGCTTGAAGCTTGGAGCTTGAAGCTGAGAGTGACTACCACCCACGGCGCCGCACGTGGCTCACATGAAAATCCTCGCGCCCGGACTCGCGATCCTTGAGCCAGGCTTCGAGGCTGAAGCGGATGCTGGGAAAGGCCAGCTCCTCCCAGGGAATCGCGTCGGGATCCACCAGTGCCGTCTCCAGGCTTTCCGGCCCGGCTTCATGGGAAGCGTCGAGCATGCGGGCGCGATACATCAGGTGGACCTGGCGGGCATGGACCACGTCCATCATCGCCAGCGGCGATCCGACTTCCACCCGTGCCCGTGCTTCTTCCTCGGTTTCCCGGGCCGCGCCTTCCTCGCAGGTCTCATCGTTCTCCAGGAATCCCGCGGGCGTGGTCCAGTAGCCGTAACGGGGCTCGATCGCGCGGCGACAGAGGAGAATCCGTCCTTCCCAGACCGGGACACAGCCCACCACCAGGCGCGGATTGCGGTAATGGATCTCGCCGCAGGCCTCGCAGACATAGCGGGGCAGGGAATCCCCTTCCGGGATACGGATGGCGAGCGTGTGGGCGCAACTGGGGCAGTATTTCATGGGCGGTAGTTCGCCCCGCCCGCGGGCGGGGCCTTCATTGTCTGGTGCCCGGGGTCGGACTCGAACCGACACACCCGAAGGTAGGAGATTTTGAGTCTCCCGCGTCTACCAATTCCGCCACCCGGGCAGGCGTCGGCGATAAGGGAATCCCGCGATTGCGGGCTGCCGGCGGATGCGCCATCATACCAGCGACAGTGCGGTGTTCGCTATTTTCCGAGCATGGAGGGAAGCCATGTCGAGCGGACTGCAGCGCCGAACCGAATCCCTGCTCGAGGCGGCCGGCCTCGAGCTCAATGGGTCCCGTCCCGAGGATCCACAGGTCCACGACTCCCGTTTCTTTCGTCGCGTCCTTGCCCAGGGCTCGCTGGGGCTGGGCGAGGCCTACATGGACGGCTGGTGGGACTGTGAGCGCCTGGACCGCTTCTTCGAGGCCGTACTTCGCGCCGGTCTCGATCGCAGGGTACGGGGCGCAGGCTTCGTATGGGACTATCTCAAGGCACGTCTGCTCAATCTGCAATACGGCCGTCGCGCCTTTCGCGTCGGTGAACACCACTACGACATCGGCAATGAGCTCTACCGCTGCATGCTCGATCGGCGCATGATCTACAGTTGCGCCTTCTGGGCCGAGGGCGATGACCTCGACACCGCCCAGGCGCGCAAGCTGGAGATGGTGGCCCGCAAGCTGTACCTCAAACCCGGCATGCGTGTGCTCGACATCGGTTGCGGTTGGGGCGGAGCGGCCCGCTACCTGGCCGAGCATTACGATGTCCAGGTGGTGGGCGTCACCGTCTCGCGCGAGCAGGTCGAATTCGCGCGTGAATACTGCAAGGGTTTGCCGGTGGAAATCCGGCTGCAGGACTACCGGGATGTGAACGAGCGTTTTGACCGGGTTTTCTCCATCGGCATGTTCGAGCACGTCGGCCACCGCAACTACCGTGCCTACATGGAAACCACCCGGCGCGTGCTGCCCGATGACGGCTTGTCGCTGCTGCATACTATCGGTGCCCACAGGACCCAGTACCAGACCGACCCCTGGGTGGCGCGCTACATCTTCCCCAACTCCATGGTCCCGTCCATGGCCCAGATCAGCCGGGCCGGCGAACACCTGTTGCGGCTCGAGGACAGCCACAACATCTCGGTCAACTACGACCCGACGCTGATGGCCTGGCACCGCAACGTCGAGGCCCACCGCGACGTGCTCTCGCGCCATTACGACGAGCGCTTCTTCCGCATGTGGCGCTACTATCTGCTGTCCTGCGCCGCCTCCTTCCGCCTGCAGCGCAACCCGGTGTGGCAGATTGTCTTCTCGGCCGAAGGTGTGCCGGGCGGCTACCGGCGCCCGGCGCTGCCGCTGGAAGAAACCGGGACCGGCTTGGGACAGGAAAAAGACGTCCGGTCGGCTTCGACTCGATCCAGGGAAATGGCATAGACTCGCATGCCGGCGCGCGCCCGTACCGGGCGGGCCCATAACCGGGAAGCTCCCCGTGCTATTATCCCGCCCGCCATGGACCGCCTCAGTGACTACCGTTATGAGCTGCCCGAGGAACTGATCGCCCAGCATCCGGTTGCTGAGCGATCAGCCAGTCGGTTGCTGCACCTGGATGGTGCTGATGGCAGGATTCAGCATCGCCGGTTCAGTGAGCTGCCGGAATTGCTCGATGCCGGCGATCTGGTGGTGTTCAACGATACCCGGGTGATTCCCGCTCGCCTGCCGGCCCGCAAGGAAAGCGGAGGCCGGGCGGAAATCCTGGTCGAGCGCATCCTGGCCCCGGACCGCTGCCTGGCCCATGTCCGCGCCAGTCGCAGCCCGAAGCCCGGGACAAGGCTGGTGGTGGGGGAGTACCGGCTTGAAGTGGCAGGGCGTGACGCGGATCTGTTCATCCTGCAATCACCCGACATCGGCCTGATGGATCTGCTCGAGACCCATGGCCACATGCCCCTGCCGCCTTATATCCAGCGCCCCGACGAAGCCCTGGATCGCGATCGCTACCAGACCGTCTATGCCCGGGAAGCCGGCGCGGTGGCGGCGCCCACCGCCGGCCTGCATTTTGACGACGCGATGCTGGCGCGGCTCGAGGCCGCCGGTATCCAGCAGGCCCGGGTGACCCTCCACGTGGGTGCCGGCACCTTTCAACCGGTGCGCAGTGACGATCTGGATGCCCATCGGATGCACGCGGAATGGCTGCGGGTCCCCGAAGGAACCTGTCGCGCGGTGGCCGAGACCCGGGAAAGAGGCGGCAAGGTGATTGCCGTCGGCACGACCGTCGTCCGCGCCCTGGAGACTGCCGCGAAGGAGGGAGAACTGGCTCCCTTCGAAGGGGAAACACGCCTCTTCATCCGCCCCGGTTACCGATTCCAGGTGATCGATCGCCTGCTGACCAATTTTCACCTGCCGGAATCCACCCTGCTGATGCTGGTCTGTGCCTTCGGCGGTTATCGCCAGGTCCTTCAGGCCTATGGCGAGGCCGTGGCCGAACGCTACCGCTTCTTCAGCTACGGTGATGCCATGCTGATCGATCCCGCGCCGGAGGCGCGCGATTCCTTTCCGGAGACGGCACCGTGAATTTCGAGCTTCTGGCCACCGATGGGGTTGCCCGCCGCGGGCGTCTGAGTTTCGGGCGCGGGACCGTGGAAACCCCCGCCTTCATGCCGGTGGGTACCTACGGCACGGTCAAGACCATGCTGCCGGAGGAACTGGTGTCGCTGGGGGCCGATATCGTGCTCGGCAACACCTTCCACCTCATGCTGCGCCCCGGCACCGAGATCATCCGGGCCCATGGCGACCTGCATGACTTCATGCACTGGGAACGCCCGATCCTGACCGACTCCGGCGGTTTTCAGGTCTACAGCCTGTCGCAGCGGCGCCGGATCACGGAACAGGGGGTCGAATTCCGTTCCCCGGTGGACGGGGCCAGGGTCTTTCTCGGCCCCGAGGAGTCGATGGCGGTGCAGCGTGCCCTGGGCGCGGACATTGTCATGATCTTCGACGAATGCACCCCCTATCCCGCGAACCCGGAACAGGCCGAGGCCTCGATGGAGCTGTCCCTGCGCTGGGCGCAGCGCTCCCGGGAGGCCCACGGAGACAATCCGGCAGCCCTGTTCGGCATCGTCCAGGGCGGGATGTACCCGGAACTGCGGCGCCGGTCCCTGGCGGGGCTGACCGAGATCGGCTTCGACGGCTATGCGGTGGGTGGCCTGTCGGTGGGCGAGGAAAAGCACGAGCGCGATACCGTGCTCGAGGCGCTGGAGCCGGAGTTGCCACGGGACCGCCCGCGTTATCTGATGGGCGTGGGCACGCCCGAGGACCTGGTCGAGTGCGTGCGCCGGGGCATCGACATGTTCGACTGCGTACTGCCCACCCGCAATGCCCGGACCGGCTTTCTCTATACCCAGTGGGGCCTGATCCGGATCCGCAACGCACGCTTCAGGGACGACACCCGCCCGCTGGATCCGGAGTGCACCTGCTACACCTGCCAGCACTACAGCCGGGCCTATTTGCGCCACCTCGACCGCTGCGGCGAGCCGCTCTCGGCCCGCCTCAACACCATTCACAATCTTCACTACTATCTCGAGCTCATGCGCGGAATGCGTGAAGCCATCAACTCTGGTACATTCTCCGGCTTTGTCGCCGATTTCCATGCGCGAAGAGAGGGAGGCGCGGACTGAGGCGACGAGCCGACAGGGGGACGACAGCGCCAGGGGAGTGCTGGCGACCAGGCCCGTGAGCCGGGCGGTCGCGACCGGCCCTGTGGCATAATGCGGCGCTTTTCGCCGCCCCGATATTCTCCCGACACGAACTCGAGGACCGGACTTATGGATTTCTTCATTTCCGCGGCAATGGCCCAGGATGCAGGCGGGCAGCAGGAAGGCGACTGGACCTTCGTGCTGCTGATGGTGGCCATGGTCGTGATCTTCTATTTCCTGCTGATTCGTCCGCAGAGCAAGCGCCAGAAGGAGCACCGCCAGATGGTCGAAGCCCTCAAGGAGGGCGACGAGGTGCTGACCCAGGGCGGCATTCTGGGGCGTATCACCAAACTGGACGAGCAGTTCGTCACCCTGGAGATTGCCGACGGCGTCAGGATCCGGGTGCAGCGCCATGCCGTCGGTTCGGTGGTGCCCAAGGGGACTTTCGAGGAATGAGCGGGCTCTGACCGATGTCAAAGCTCTGGCAAGCAAATGCTAGGCGGGGCACGTGCCCCGGGATGGGTAGGACGTCATGATCAATAAATTCCCGGCCTGGAAAAACCTGCTCGTGGTGGTCGTGCTGGCGGCAGGTACGGCCCTGGCCATTCCCAATATCTTCGGCGAGGACCCGTCCGTGCAGGTCGGCCCGACCGATCGTGCCGAACTGGATGACGAGGCGCGCGAACGCATTCTTCGCATCCTGGATGAGGAAGGCCTTGAGCCCATGCGCTCCGGCATGATCGACGAACAGTTCGTGATCCGCTTCACCGACGGTGACAGCCAGGACACGGCCCAGGCATTGCTGCGTGCCGAGCTCGGCCGGGATTTCGTGGTCGCCGTCCACCAGGCGTCGGCCATGCCCGACTGGATGCGGAACCTCGGCCTCCGGCCCATGAACCTGGGACTGGACCTGCGGGGCGGCGTCCATTTCCTGCTCCAGGTGGACATGGATGCGGCGGTCGAGCAGGCCATCGAGCGTTTCGATGCCGGGATGCGCGAGTTTCTGCGCGAGGAAGGAGTCCGCTACCTCGGCATCGAGTCCGATGCGCGTGAATTGACCCTGCGCCTGCGTGACAGCGGGCAGCGCGATGACATGGTGAGCGCGCTCGGCCGTGAGTTCCCGGAGCTGGATGTGAGTAGCGGCGCGAGGGACGACGAAATCCGCCTGGTCCTCAGTGACGAGGAGGTCGAGGAGATTCGCCGCCAGGCCCTGGAACAGAACACCACCACCCTGCGCAATCGGGTGGACGAGCTGGGCGTGGCTGAGCCGCTGGTGCAGCGCCAGGGGACGGATCGCATCGTGATCCAGTTGCCGGGTGTCCAGGACACCACCCGGGCCAAGGACATTCTCGGGGCCACCGCGCAGGTGGAATTCCGACTGGTGGACGAGGACAACGATCCCTACGAGGCCCGGGACTCCGGTCGCGTCCCCATGGGTTCGCGCCTGTACGAGCACCGTGAAGGTCACCCGGTATTGTTGAAGCGCGAGATCATTGCCACCGGGGATCAGTTGACCAGTGCCTCCTCGGGTTTCGACGAGGAGACCAACCGGCCCAATGTGACCGTGCATCTCGATTCCCAGGGCGCACGACGCATGGGCCGGACCACCCGGGAGAATGTCGGCCGTTCCATGGGCGTGGTCTACCGCGAGCGCCAGACGGAAACCCGCTTCGAGGACGGTGAGGAGATCCGCGAGTCCAC
>SLND01000026.1 GCA_007133205.1 Natronospiraceae bacterium
CAGTGCACAGTGCACAGTCGTTCGTGCCAACCGGGCGGCCTGCAGTTTCCTGAGAACGAAACACCACACGCTCGCCGGAGAGGGCATTGCCTCTCCGAAGCGGCAGTGCTCATCCGCTGGCACGGCCAGCTGTGCTCTGTGAACTGTGCACTGTGTACTTTATGTTATTTCCTTGCCAGCAGATCATCCGACAATCCACCCGCCGCATCACGCCCATCCAGACCCATCAGGCGTTCGAGATAACGCGCCACCAGATCCACTTCCAGGTTCACCCGCGTGCCGGGTTCACATTGCCCCAGGTTGGTTCGCTCCAGGGTGTGGGGAATGATGTTGACGTCAAACTGTCGGTCCCTGACCGCGTTGACCGTAAGGCTGATCCCGTCCAGCGCGACCGAACCCTTGCGCGCTATGTAGCGTCGCAATTCACCCGGCACCTCGAACAGGAAGCGCCGTGACTGACCCTCCGGACGAATATCGACACAGACGGCGGTACCATCCACATGGCCCGAGACGAAATGCCCGCCCATGCGGGTGGTCGGTGTCAGGGAACGCTCCAGGTTTACCGTGCTGCCGGCCGCCAGATCCCCGAGCGTGGTGTGCGCCAGGCTCTCGGCGGACACATCGGCCGAAAAGCGGCTCTCGCCGGGATCCAGCGCCGTCAGGCAGCAGCCGTTCACGGCAATGCTTTCCCCCGCCTCCAGATCCTCGAATCCGAGGTCCCCGGCGTCCACGCGCAGGCGCAGATCATGGTCATCGCGTTCAAGCTCGATGATGGTGCCGGTGCCGGCAACCAGTCCGGTAAACATTTCAGCCCCTTGCACTCGGTTGCAGGGTGAGGCGTATATCCTCGCCGACCCTTCGGATGTCGCGGATGATGAGATCCATCCGATCCTTCATTCGATCCAGGCCCGGCAGATGAAACATGCCCCGGCCGGCGTCACCCATGAGATGAGGCGCCTGGTAGAGCAGTATTTCATCCACCACGCCGGCCTGCAGAAAGGCCCCGGCCAGCTCCGGGCCTGCTTCCACCAGGACCTCGTTGCATGCCTCCTGCTCCGCCAGGGAAGCGAGAACCGCCTCCGGTTGCGGCCGGTCACCATCCAGTTTCACCACCGTCGCCCCGGCCTGCTCCAGGGCCTTGCCGGCACCGCTGCGCTCACCGGCATATATCCGAACCCCGCCGTCGCCCGCCAGCAGACGCGCATCCGGCGGTGTCCGCAACATCGAGTCCATTACCACCCGCAGCGGCTGGCGGCTGACACCATCCAGGCGCGCGGTGAGGCGCGGATCATCGGTCAGAACCGTGCCCGCACCGGTCAGTATGGCGGAGACCTCGGCGCGCTTGCGGTGAACGTCCCGGCGCGCCGACTCACCAGTCACCCAGCGGCTCTCGCCACTGGCCATGGCGGTCTGCCCATCCAGGCTGGCCGCCATCTTGATCGTCACCCAGGGCCGCCCCCGCTGCATGCGCGAAAAGAACCCGCGATTGAGGCGCTCGGCTTCCCCGGACAGCAAGCCGCATTCGGCGCGAATACCCGCTTCGCGCAGATACTTGAAGCCCTGCCCGGCCACCTGCGGATTGGGGTCCTGCACCGCCGCCACCACGCGGTTGACACCGGCTTTTGCCAGGGCCTCACAGCAGGGCCCGGTATGGCCGTGGTGGGCGCAGGGCTCCAGGCTCACGTAGGCCGTGGCACCGCGGGCCGCCTCGCCGGCCGCCTCCAGGGCCAGCACTTCGGCGTGGGGCAGACCCGGACGTTCGTGCCACCCCTCGCCCACCACCTCACAATCACGCGTGATCACACAGCCGACCCGTGGATTGGGATCGGTGGTCCAGCGTCCACGCTCGGCCAATTGCAGGGCACGGCTCATGGAACGGTAGTCGACGGCGGTAAAACTCACTTGCGCTTCCTCCGCCCCTTGCCGCCGTTTTCCATGTCCGGCAACAGGGTGAGCTGATGCCGGCGGGCCTCCGGTCCGGGTTCGCTTTCCAGCGCCTCGATCTCGCGCCGAAAGGCCTCCACATCCTCGAAGCTGCGATACACCGAGGCGAAGCGCACATAGGCCACCTGATCCAGGGCGCGCAGCTCGGCCATAACCAATTCGCCGATCTCGCGCGACGGAATTTCCCGCTCCCCGGTGTCACGAATGCCCTGGATGATCCGGTTCAGCGCCGCATCAACCGCCTCGGTATCCACCGGCCGCTTCTCCAGCGCCCGCTGGATCCCGCGGCGGAGCTTCTCCTCGTCAAAGGGCACCCGCGAGCCGTCGCCCTTGACCACCCGCGGCATCCAGAGCTCGGCGCTCTCGAAGGTGGTGAAGCGGTCCTCGCAGGCGAGGCACTCCCTTCTCCGCCGCACCTGCGCCCCCTCCCCCGCCAGCCGGGAATCGATGACCTTGGTCTCGGGGTGATTGCAGAAGGGGCAGTGCATGCCGCGTCAGGTCTCAGTCGCGACCATAGACGGGAAAACGCCGGCACAGCTCGAGCACTTCGCCGCGCACCTTCTCGACCCGGCCTTCGTCCTCGATGTCCTCGAGAATGTGGGCCATCCAGTCGGCCAGCTGTTTCATCTCATCCGCGCCCATGCCGCGCGTGGTCACTGCCGGGGTACCGATGCGCAGGCCGGAAGTGACGAAGGGCGAGCGCGGATCATTGGGCACGGTGTTCTTGTTTACCGTGATATTCGCCCGGCCGAGGGCCGCATCCGCGTCCTTCCCGCTGATGTCCTTGTCGATCAGGTCCATCAGGAACAGGTGGTCGTCGGTTCCGCCCGAGACAATATTGAAGCCATGCTCCTGCAGGGCGCCGGCCAGTGCCCGGGCATTGTCCACCACCTGCTGCTGGTATTCGCGGAATTCCGGCTGCAGGGCCTCGCGGAAGGCCACCGCCTTGGCGGCGATGACATGCATGGCGGGCCCGCCCTGGGTACCCGGAAACACCAGTGACTGGAACTTCCTGGTGATCTCGTCGTTCTTGCGCGCCAGGATCAGTCCGCCCCGCGGCCCGCGCAGGGTCTTGTGGGTGGTGGTGGTGACCGCATCGGCAAACGGGACCGGATTGGGATAGACCCCGGCAGCGACCAGGCCGGCAACATGGGCCATGTCCACCACCAGCCAGGCACCGACGCTGTCGGCGATCTTGCGGAAGCGTTCCCAGTCCATCACCCGCGAGTAGGCGGAAAAGCCGGCCACGATCACCTTCGGCTTGTGCTCGCCGGCCAGGCGCTGCACCTGATCGTAATCGACTTCGCCGGTGCTCTCATCGAGTCCGTACTGGTGGACCTCGAAGAATTTCCCGGAGAAATTGGGCTTGGCCCCGTGGGTCAGATGCCCGCCGTGATCCAGGCTCATGCCGAGCATCACGTCGCCCGGCTTCATCAGGCTGTAGTAGACAGCAGCATTGGCCTGGGAGCCGGAATGGGGCTGGACGTTGGCATAATCGGCGCCGAACAGCTCCTTCGCCCGTTCAATCGCCAGGTTCTCGGCAATGTCGACGAACTCGCAGCCGCCGTAATAGCGCTTGCCCGGATAGCCCTCGGCGTACTTGTTGGTCAGCACCGACCCCTGGGCCTCCATGACCCGCGGGCTGGCGTAGTTTTCCGAGGCGATCAGCTCGATATGCTCTTCCTGGCGCCGCAGCTCGCGGTCCATGGCATCCTTGAGCTCAGGGTCGAAATCGGCAATGTTCATGTCATCTGAGAACATGCGGCCCTCTGTTTTGTCGTTGTGGTGAATTTCGGGCAGGAATTGCCCTATTGTAACCGACCGGAGGGCTCCGGCCCCAGCCGCGCCGCATGGGCACCAGCTCGAATACGGTGCAAATCGGGATAAGGTGACGGCAAAACGGAGCATGAAACATCCGAAGAGGCTGCTTGATGCCTTTGTGGAGAAGGGAGGGGAAGTGCGATGAAATGGGGCTGGATGGTGGTTTTGCTCACTGTATTGCTGGTCGCATTCGCGGCCGGAATCTGGCTGACGGCGGGGTCGGACGAGGATGCGAGCCCGGGCGAGACGGCAACAGGCGCTGGGCAAGAAGCAGCCGAGCAGACGACTGATCGGGAATATGCGACATCTGCCGGTTCGACAGAGATTTCAGACGAGAGCCCGTCGCAAGACCCGCGCGACGGAAAAAACGGTGACACAAGCCTTGATTACACCGAGCTCAAGGACATCGACAGTACCCGGGCAGAGCTCGAATCACGCTTTGAGGCCGGGGACAGCTCCGCCGCGGTGGAACTCGCCGAACTGACACGCCGATGCCAGATGAGCCTGGCGGTGGGGCGCGAGCATTTTGAACGGGAGGCGGCCGAAAGCAAGCATCCCGACGAGTACCAGGCACTGATTGAGCTGGCCGACGAACTCGACCACCTGCGTGAACCGTGCCGCGACAGCGCGCTCGCCGACACCGCCTTCGCACAGCAAACGGTGGGCTACTGGATGTGGGCGGCGGCCGAGGCCGGCGATGTATCCGCGCTTCGCCAGGTGGTGTTCGGCAGATACACCGCACCCGAAGTTGCGCAACACTACTTCGGAGACCCCGACGAGGACCAGATCGAGGCCGAACGCCGGAATCTCGCGGAAGAGCTCCGCGGCGCCTGCGACGCCGGCACCCTCAACGCCTTCGCCCGCCGCTTCGAAGGCAACTACCAGCGGGTTGAAGGCCTCGAGTACGGCAACCACGACGAACCCGGCTCGGACACCTCACGCGGCATCGAAGCCTTCGCACACCAGTATGCGGCCTCACGGCTCGAGGGCCACTCCCAGCCCGGGCGTGAGGCTCGCAATCTGGGGGACGGGCTGACACCCGGACAGGAGCAGCGTGCCCGGGAACTTGCCGAATCCATCATTGCAGGTTGTTGAAGACCAGATTGCCGGTGCCGGTAACCCGGCCTTTTGTTACGGGGGGCCATTCGCACTCAGCGCCGTACCATCTCCTCGAGTACCGCTGTCCACGCGCGGGCAATGTTCGGTCGGTTATAGCCGCCGCCCCCGGTTGCCAGCAGGCGCCCGCCCGCGTCCAGTTCCGCGACCTTCATCAGGCTGCGCGTGGCCTCGCGGTGGGGTCGATCACTGTAGCGAAGATGGGTGATGGGATCCCCTTCCAGGGAATCGGCGCCGCATTGCAGCAGGATGAACTCGGGCTTGTGGTAGTCGAGAAACTCGAGCACGCGGGGCCAGGCCTCATCAAAGGCCTCGTCCCCGGCACCGGGCGGCAGGGGAATGTTTAGCTTGGTGCCTTCGGCCTCTCCCTTGCCCGTTTCGTGGGCATGCCCGGTACCCGGAAACAGGAAACGCCCGTCTTCGTGAATGTCGGC
This sequence comes from Natronospiraceae bacterium, assembly GCA_007133205.1. Lineage (GTDB taxonomy): Bacteria > Pseudomonadota > Gammaproteobacteria > Natronospirales > Natronospiraceae > SLND01. The sequence goes on from SLND01000026.1 coordinate 5,316, forward strand.
GAAGATGCAGGCCGGATCCGACTCGAAGCCATACTGGACGCCGTCGCCATGGTGGGCATCAATATCCACATAGGCGATCCGGCTGAGTCCATGATGCTGCTTGAGGTGTTCGATCACCACGCCGCAGTCGTTGAAGACGCAGAAGCCCGAGGCCCCTTCGCGCGCGGCATGGTGCAGTCCGGCAATGGGCACGAAGGCACGTCGGCATTCACCGGCCATGATCGCGTCGGTCGCCGCCACGGCTGAGCCGACCACCGTCAGGGCCGCCTCATATATGCCGGGCATTGCGGGAGTGTCGCCGGCATCGAGATACCCGGTGCCCGCCTCGCTGCGGGTCCGGACGAAATCCACGTACTCGCGCTCGTGAAACAGGGCTGCCTGCTCCGCTGTCCCCATGACCGGCTCCCGATGGGCGACCTGCCTGTCCAGGCCACGGCGCCGTACTTCCGCCATGAATACGTCATGGCGGTCCGGCCCGAAGGGGTGGCCGTCACCGAAGCCATAACCGGCCAGCTCCCTGCCGCTGTAGAGGATGGTTTCCGCGTCACTCATGCTTTTGCCGCTCCATTGATTCTCATCGGGGCAGTGCCCTGCGTATAGTAGGCGCCGTGAGCGGCAACGCAAAGGCTGACAGGCAAATGAGCAGGAAGCGGACACTCGGCTGGCGCGAATGGGTCAGCCTGCCTGACCTGGGGCTGGGGCCGATCAAGGCCAAGGTGGATACCGGCGCCCGGACCTCCTGCCTGCATGCCTTTGACCTGGATGTCTTCGAACACGAGGGTCGGCGCTGGGTGCGTTTCGGGATTCACCCCCATCAGTACAGTGATGCCGATGCGGTCTATTGCGAAACACCCGTGATCGACGAGCGCGAGGTCACCGATTCCGGGGGCCATCGGGAGCAACGCCTGGTGATCCGTTCGCGGGTGTTACTCTTTGAGGATGCCTGGCCGATTGAGATGACCCTGACCGGCCGCGACGACATGCGCTTTCGGATGCTGCTCGGTCGAACCGCGATTCGGCGGCGCTTTCTGGTCGATCCCGG
>SLND01000131.1 GCA_007133205.1 Natronospiraceae bacterium
GCCCAGCGGTCGGCATGATAATGGCGCTCTTCCAGGGGGCGGCTCATGCGGCGGGTCGAGACCCAGCGGTTGGCAACCGCCTCCAGGGGCTTGAGGGCACTGGGGCGGAGCAGGATCACCAGGCCGAGCACGGCCGCCGCGGCATGGGCAATGGTGAGCAGCCAGAACAGGGCCTCCCAGGCCCAGCCCCGGCCGGGCAGGGCTTCGGCGGCACCGGCGATGCCATGCTGGAAAAGGACCAGGAAGAAGAACAGCAGGCCGGCGGCCAGCAGGAGGCTGCCGGTGATCCGGTGGTGGCGATAGAACCAGCGCTCCATCCAGACCGGGTATTCCAGCGGGCGCAGGGCGCGGCGGGTGGACACCGAGGTCTCGACCCGCTCGGCGAGACGGCGATAACCCTTGGGCGAGAGCATCAGGATCAGACCCAGGGCCGCGGCGAAGAGGCCAACGAGAAAGAAGAAGATCGAGGCGGCGTCGAAGAGGATGGCGCTCATTGGCGTGTTTCTCCCTGTAACCAGCGTCTCAGCTCGGAGCCGTCAATCTCCCAAGCATACTCGTCCTTGGCGACCAGGCGCACGGGGGCGAAGTCCACCCCGGGCTCGCCCTTGATGCGAAAACGCAGGCGGGGCGGTTCCTGGCTGCCGCCCTGGAGATAGCGGGCATGGCGCACCCGATAGACCAGCTCGCCCCGGCCGCGGTCGAAGTACCAGCTCCCGGGCTCCTTGGCGGCGGGGTCCGGGTCATCGAATTCGCCGAGGTAATTGCCGGGTCCGCGCTCGAGCAGATCCACCGGGTTGCTGCCCACCAGGGCGGCGGTGTCGCGCTCGCCGCGCAGGGCACGCCGGGCCACCTCGGTCTGGACCGCGGTGCTCATTGCCGCCCGATCCCGTTCCACGCCGACCCGTTCGGCCTCGCCCAGCAGGGGCAAAAGATTCTCGACCAGGGCGGCTGACAGAACACCGATGAGCACGACCACGACGATCAGCTCGATGTAGGTGAAGCCACGCTGGCGACCCGAGCTCACGGCACTCGCACGTGTGGCTGCGGGTCCCGGCAGTCGAGGGTTTATTGAATCAAAGTGCGGCACCACCCAGGCTCCACAGGGGCAGGAAGATGCCGAGGGCAAGGATCAGCACCATGATGCCGACCGCGATAATCAGGATCGGCTGGATCGCGGCGGAGAGGTTTTCCAGTTCGTAGGCGACTTCCTGCTCGTAGAAATCGGCGACCTCGTCGAGCATGTCGTCCACCGAACCGGTTTCCTCGCCGACCTGGATCATCTGCAGCACCAGGGGCGTGAATATGCCCGTGGCGGCAGCGCTTCGGTGCAGGCTCTCGCCGCGCTCGACCCCGTCACGCATGCCGTCGATGCGCTCGGCGAGATAGGCGTTGTCGAGCGAACGCGATACCAGGGCCAGGGCGCGGGTGAGGGGAACGCCGGCGCGAAAGCTGGTGGCGAAACCGCGCGCGAAGCGGGCCAGGGTGGCACGTCGCACGATGCTGCCGACCACCGGCAGGTTCATTTTCCAGCGATCCCAGGTCGGACGCCCGCTCGGGCTCTTGCTCCACCAGCGAAAGCCGATGATGGCAGCCACAATCAGCCCGAAGATCCAGAGCCAGTGTTCGCGCGCAAAATCCGAGGTCGCAATGATCACCCGGGTGGCCCAGGGCAGTTCCGCGTCGAAGCGGGCGAACATGCCGGAAAAGGCGGGGATGACCCAGACGGTCAGGATCGCGATCGCGATGAAGATCGCAATCACCACGATGGTGGGATAGAACAGCGCGCTCTTGACCCGCTGGCGGGTATCGCGGTCGCGCTGCAGATAGGTGGCGAGACGCTTGAAGGACTCTTCCAGGGTCCCGGAGTTCTCGCCCACGCGCACGATGTTGACGTACATCGGTCCGAAGATTTCGGGATGGCGTGACATCGACCCGGCCAGGTCACGGCCCGACTCGAGATCCTCGACGATCTCGCCGACGGCCTCGCGCAGGCGTTCATTGCGGGTGGACTCGGCCAGACCGCGCAGACCGCGCGCAAGGGGTACGCCGGACTTGGTCAGGGCATACATCTGACGGCTGAACAGGATCAGGTCGTCGAGACTGGTTCGCGGCCGGAAGATGCCCGCCGCGCGACGCTGATCGAGTTCACGCTCGGCAACGGCGTCAATCTCTACCGGGGTGATCCCGGTATTCATGAGCTGCGCGGCGACCGCGTCGGAGGTCTCGGCCTCGATCTCCCCGGTCACGGCCTGGCCGCGGCCGGTGCGTCCCTTGTAACGGAAATTGGGCATCAGGTTTTCTTGTCTCTCCGTCTTGCGCTGACCCTGTCTACTTTACCCGGTCGGCCCGGGGGCGGAGTCTTCCCTGGCTTCGGCCTCGGCGGGACTGTCCATTTCCACTTCCAGGTCCAGGTCGGTGGCATCGATGCCGTGCACATTGCCGGCCAGGCGCATGACCTCCTCGACCGAGGTGATGCCCTCGCGGGCATAATCCAGCGCGCACTGGACCAGGGGCCGGTAGCTCGTCCGCCGGCGCGCGAGCGCAGCGAACTCTTCCAGGTCTTCGCGGCGCAGGGCATCGGTCAGGGGGTTGTCCAGCTCCAGCAACTCGTAGACGCCAATCCGGCCGCGGTATCCGGTATTGCCGCAATAGGCACAACCACTGCCCTTCAGGAAGCGCTCGCCTTCGGCTTCACGCGCGGACGGCTGCGCCTGGAGCCAGGCACGCTGGTGATGATCGGGCTCGGTTTCGTCCGCACAGGCCTCGCACACTCTTCGCACCAGGCGCTGGGCGACCACCGCGTCCAGGGAAGCGGCGAGCATGTAACCGGGCGCGCCCATGTCGAGCAGACGATTCACGGTCGCGATCGCGTCATTGGTATGCAGGGTCGAGAAGACCATGTGCCCGGTCATCGAGGCACGCAGGCCGATGTCGGTGGTTTCCTTGTCACGCATCTCGCCGACCAGGACCAGATCCGGGTCCTGGCGCAGGGCGGTGCGCAGCACCCGGGCGAAGGTCAGGCCGATGCGCGGATGCACCTGGACCTGGTTGACCCGCGGCAGGCGGTACTCGACCGGATCCTCCACCGTGATGATCTTGGTCCCGGCCTTGTTCACATGATTGAGAGCGGCATAGAGGGTGGTGGTCTTGCCGCTGCCGGTGGGACCGGTCACCAGGACCATGCCCTGGGGACGTTCGATCAGGCGCTTGAAGCGCGCGAGCATGGCCTCGGGGATACCCAGTTCGGTGAGGTGCATGGTGCCGGCGGACTGGTCCAGCAAGCGCATGACCACCGACTCCCCGTACTGGATCGGCATGGTGGACAAGCGCACGTCCAGGACCCGGTCCTTGACCGTGATCGAGAAACGTCCGTCCTGGGGCAGGCGCTTTTCCGAGATGTCGAGCTGGGACATCAGCTTGAGCCGGGTGACCAGGGCGGAGGAGATGCGCTGGCCCTTGATCGTCTGTTCCTGCAGGACACCGTCGACACGCTGGCGAATACGCAGCACCTGCTCATCCGGCTCGATGTGAATGTCGGAGGCGCCGACCTGGACCGCGTCCTCGAAGACCGATTTCAGCAGGCGGATGACGGGCGCATCGGTCACGCCCTCGCTTTCAACCAGCTCGGCGAGGTCGTACTCGCCGCGGGACAGTTCCTCACCCAATTCTTCGGCGAGATGGGAGATTTCCTCGGTCCGCCGATAGACCGTATCGATGGTGCGCATGAGGTCGCGCTCGCGCACCAGGGCCTGTTGCACCGGCCGGTCGAGGAGGCGCGAAATCTCGTCGAAGGCAAAGATGTCGGTCGGATCGGCCATGGCGACGACAATCGCATCGCGCTTTTCCGAAATCGGCAGCGCCCGGTAACGGCGGGCATGGTTTTCGGGCAGCTTGCGCGCCACTTCGGGATCAAAGTGAAAGTGGCGCAGATCGATGTGGGGGATATCGAGCTGCTTGGAGAGCAGTTCGAGAATCTGCTCCTCGCTCACGTAACCGAGATCCACCAGCAGACGGCCGAGTTTCCGTCCGCTGTTCTTCTGCTCGGCCAGGGCCTCCTGGAGCTGGGCTTCGGAAATCAGCTTGTGCTGGACCAGCAGGTCCCCGATACGGATTTTCTGGCGCCGGCTCATGGCTTGCTGTCTCCTACTGGTTATCCAGGGTGCGGACCCGCTCGCGCACGTAATCCCGGGCACTGCCGCCCAGGCCTTCTTCGGCCTCGAGTGCCTGGCGATAGGCCGCGAGCGCGGCGCTGAAGTCTTCGCGCGCCTCCTGGGCGAGGCCGAGACCCAGCCACCACTCCGCACGCCGGGGCTCGGTCTCGACCACGGCGGTGTAATGGTCGACCGCCCTGTCGGGTTGTTCGTCACGATAAAGCGCGCCGGCAAGCTGGGCACGGGTCTCGATGCTGTCATCCAGTTCGGGCCAGGCCGCTTCCAGGACCGAAACCGCCTGAGCGTAATCGCCCTGGCGCAGCCACAGGCGGGCCCGGTCGCGGACCACGGCGCCCTCCGGATTGCCCCGTTCCAGGCCCTCGGCGAGGATACGGTCTGCGGTATCCACTTGCCCTGCCTCGGCATGGAGTTCAGCCAGGGCGCGACGGGCGGCGGTATGCCCCGGGTAGTGTCCGAGGACCTGTTCAAGGGAGCGACGGGCGGCGCCCGGGTTGCCGGCCGCAAGCTCGCGTCTCGCCTCGGCCCAGGCCTCCTCGGCCCGTTCACGGGGCGAAGTGACGCGGCGCTCGCGGTGCATTTCGCCGGCCTCGGCGAGCACCGCATCGGTCCGCTCGATGACCTCATTGATCGCGTCGGAGGATGGGCCCTCGCCGTCCGGGCTGTCGTCCCTCACCGTGCCTTCGCCATCGGCTTCTTCGGCAAGCGATTCCCGGGCGGTGGATGCCTGGTCAGATTCGCTCCGCTCGCCAGCGGGCTCGTCGTCAGCGGTGGGCTCTGCCTCGGCCAGCTCCGTCGTGGGACTGGCGAGACGTTCATGCATCACCAGCTCGATTCGGTGCGGGTAACTGTCGCCGCCGTCCAGGGCCGGGCCGGGAGCATGGCCCTCGTCGAGGACCAGTTCCAGGCGCAGGGCATCCTCGTCCCCGCCATCTTCGGTGCGCCAGCGATCCACGCCCGGTGGCGGATCCCGGTCTTCGAGGTCAAAATCAGCCGCGGCCAGCTCGATCACGAAACGGTCGCTGCCGCCATCCTGCTGACGAAACTCGATCGCCTCCTCGAAGTCCAGACGCAGGCGCAGGCCTTCGGCGGTTTCCACCCGTTCGGCCCGCTCCAGACCCGGCAGTTCGGGAGCCGGCGGTGGCTGGTAGTCGATCAGGGGCTCCATCAGATCGAGTTCCGCACCGGCCTCGTCCGGCGCATCGCTTGTCGCATCGGTGGACGCTTCGGACTCGCCTCGCTCGGCAATCAGGCCGGCCTCAAGATCCGTACGGTCGACGCCCCACCAGGCCAGTGCACCCCCGCCCACCAGCAGGAATCCGAGTCCGGCCACCATCCAGCGCCGCCGCCGACGTTGCCCGGAAACCGCGCGGACCGCACCCGAATCGCCCGCCGCCGGGTCGCGGCGGCGGTTTTCCAGATCCCGCAGCATCTGGTTGACCAGACTCACGGCAGCACCCCGCCGGCCTGGGCCACCAGCCATGCCGCGCCGGTGAGCAGGGCCACGCCGCCGACGCCACCCCACAGCCAGGGCCAGCGGTGCGCCCGGGTAGACACGCCTTCGGTATCTTCGATCGCGCGCCTGACGTGCCGAGCCCGGACCTGGTCCTCGCCCTCCCCCCAGGCCGCCATCATCGCCTTGTGGGCAAGCACGTTGACCAGGCGAGGCGTGCCGCCACTGCCACGATAGAGCAGGGTCAACGCGCGGTGCTCGAACAGGGGCGCGCCACGGTAGCCGGCTACCCGCAGGCGATGACGGACATAGCGACTGACCCCGTCATGGTCGAGCGGCTGAAGATCATAGGAAAAGGTGATGCGCTGGCGAAGCTGGCGGACCGAGGGTCGCGACAGACGCTCGTCCAGTTCCGGCTGGCCGAACATCACGACCTGGATCAGCTTGCGCTTCTCGGTCTCCAGATTGGTCAGCAGGCGGATGGCCTCGAGGGTGGCCTCGGGCAGTTGCTGTGCCTCGTCCAGGCAGAGGACCACCGGACGACCACGGCCGGCCAGGGCGAGCAGACGGTCCTGGATCATTTCCAGAAGCTGTTCCTGGGCCACGCCATCCGGCGGCTCGAGACCGAGTTCGCGCGCCAGCGTCAGTCGCATGGACACCGGCGAAAGGTGCGGGTTGGGGATGTAGGCGGTGACCGCCTCGGATTCGAGTGTGTTGAGCAGCATGCGGCAGAGCAGGGTCTTGCCGAGGCCGACTTCACCGGTGATCTTGAGAAAGCCTTCGCCGGAACGCAGCGCGACGAGAAGCACGTTCAGCGCCTCCTGGTGCGCCGGCGCGTCGTAATAGAAGCTGGTGTCCGGCGTCAGGGAAAAAGGCCAGGCATCCAGCCCGAAATGCTCCAGGTACATGCCCACTACTTCTGCCCGCTCCCTGTTGGCGCCCCGGGTCCGCGCACCGGGGTGGCTCGGATCCTTGCGCGCGCTGTCGAGCGGCCCGTTCAACGGCGACCGGTCGTGCCACGCCGCATGTCCCGGATATCCTCCTGATATTCACGGGTCATGCCGTCCCAGGTTTCGCCGTCCTCGACCACGATCGGGCGCAGCAGGATCACCAGCTCGGTCTTGGCCTCGCGCTGGCGGGTCTGGCGAAAGAGGTTCCCGAGCACGGGAATGTCGCCCAGGATCGGGGTCGAAAAGCTCTCGTCTTCCATCCGGGTCTGCATCAGTCCGCCGATCACCACGATCTGTCCGCTGGAAGCGCGCACGATGGAATCGGACTCGCGCACGTCACTGCGCGCCAGCGGCAGGATGTCGGTTTCTCCCGCCACCGTCAGCTCCTTGCGGTCGTCGGTGACCTCGCTCACCGTCGGGTGAATGTGCAGGGTGACCTCGCCGCCCTCATTGATCTGTGGTGTGACGTCGAGGGCAATCCCGGAGAAGAAGGGCGTAAGCTGGACGTTGCGCTGGGTGGTGGCCGCGCCGCCCACACCGAGCGCGCCGCCACTGGCCACGCCGGTCACGAAGAACTGGTCCTCGCCGACCTTGATCACGGCCTTCTGGTTGTTGACGGTCGAAACGCGCGGACTCGAGAGCACCCGTGTTTCCCCCTGGCCTTCCAGCAGTTCGATGAAGGCGCTGAAGTCATCGCCGATGTTCAGTGCCGCGGCGAAGGTGCCGCCGAACTCCTCGGCGGTGAAACCATCAAGCGGCTGGCCCGGCTCGAGTGAACGGGGGGTGCCGCGGTCTCCGGTATGTCCGTCCTCGAACAGGTCGGGACCGCTGCGCTGACCGATGACCGCTGCATCGTCGGCATCGGACCAGACCGCCGACCAGTTGATACCGGAACGGAATTCGTCACTGAGTACCACTTCGAGAATCTTGGCTTCCAGCACCACCTGGCGGCCAATGCTTTCCTGCAGCCGCGACAGGAATTGCTCGATCTCGCGCAGTTCATCCGGCATGGCACGAATGGCGACCGCGCCGGAATGGGCGTTCACAATCACCTTGCGTCCCTCCTCGTCGCCGATGATGGCCTCGAGGGTCTCGGTGATGTCGGCCCAGAAGTCGGACTTGCTCTCGGTCTCGATCAGGGTGCCCAGGGTCTGGTCCTGGCCGGTACCGGGCTGGGTGCCGGCACCGAAGCCCCGTCCCGTGCCGCCGCGGGCACCGCCCATCCGCGCCATCGGATCCTGGCTGACCTGACCGCTGGTGACACGTGTGCTGGAGCGGCCCTCGCGCTGGATGGTGAGGTAATCGATATGAAAGGTACGGGTCTGCAAGCCCGCCGGCAGGACCATGTAACCCCCGGCCTGCTCGCGGAACTCGTAGCCGTAGAGATCCCTGACCGCCTCCATCACCTCGGGAATGGTGACATTGGCGAGATTGAGGGTGATGGTGCCGGTCACGTCCGGGTGTACCATCATGTTGTAGTCGGTGTCCTCGACCAGGGACAGAAAGAAGTTCTCGGCCGGCAGTTCCCGGACGGAGACGTCAAAGCGTTCTTCTTCAGCATCGGGCGGCGGTGTCGCCCAACTGCGCTCATCCTCGCCATCGAGGACCCGGTCCACATCCTCGGGCGTACGGGCGCGACGGGCATCCTCGGCGGCGCGCAGGCTTTCCTCCAGGATCTCGTCCATTCGGTCGCGGGTATCTTCGCCGTAGGGCTGGGTCGCACAACCTGCGACCAGCAGCGTCAGCGACAGGCCGATTCCCAACGCGGTGGCGCGACCACTGATGGCTTGCGTATTCATTCTTGCGACCCCTGGTTGCTGCTGCGGACCGAGACCTCCGGCCGCAGACTGATTTCACGGCGTTCACCGTCCACTTCGATGACCGCCCGGCCCTGGCGGACGCTGATCACGCGCGCGCCGTCCACCCAGCTGCCGGCACTCACCCGCTGTCCGTTGATGATTGCAATACGCCGGGTCTCCGAAACCACGGTGGAATTGAGAATCCATTCCGGGTCGGCAGCCGGCGCCTGGGCCGGTGACGGTGGATCCGCCGGGCGCATCGGATCGTCCAGTTCCTCATCGCCTTCGGACAGAACCGGGGTGGCGAACAGAGCGAGCAGACAACAGCATGCGGCGGCCTTGAGCATTGTGATCATCCGTTCAGACACCGATCCAGCCCTCCCGGAGACTCAGGGTATGTACCGTGATCACGACGCGATTGCGCGGATATTCGCGCATTTCAATATCGAGTTCCGACCAGAAAAAGCGGGAATCCAGGTCTTCCATCCGGCGCAGGTAATGAAGCACCGCCAGGTACTCGCCCTCCATTTCCAGACGCAGGCCATGGCGAAAGACATTGCCAAGGGCATTTTCACCGGCATCATCGAGCAGGGGACGGGCGGGCAGGCTTTCAAGCGACACCAGGTCGAGACCCTGCTCACGTTCGAGAATCCGCTGCAGGACCCGCGCCATGCGGGCCGGATCAATCAGTTCGCCGGTGACTTCCTCCAGTTCCCGATCGAGTTCGGCGATGTCATCTTCCAGTGCCTCCAGACGCGCCCGGTTCTCGGCATCCGGATCACGATCCCGTTCGGCCAGCAGGGTGGAAATGGCCTCGTTGGCCTCGGTGATCCGGTCCCGGACCTCGCCGATCCGTTCCTCGGTCCGATCACGCTCTGCCGCGAGAGGCTGCATGAACAGCTGCTGCCAGAGGAAGGCAAGCACTGCGGCGGCGGCGAGAAAGATCAGCACGCGCTCGCGCAGGCTGAGCTCGTCGATGCGCTCGCGGATCTGTTCCAGCCGTTCCGTCAGCGCGTTCATGAGCCATTCTCCCGCCGGGTATTGAGACGGAATTTGAGCACCGGCCGCCCGCGCGCGTCCACGTCCTGCTCCATGCGCAGTCGCCGGAACTCAAGGTCGGTGAAAACCTCTTCCTCGGCCAGCTCCTGGACCCAGACGGGCACCCGGTCCGCTTCCAGGGCATGCCCCTCCAGCCGCATGTGGTTGCCGCCCTCATCCAGGCGCACGCGGGTCAGCCAGACCGGTTCGATCCGCTGGCGGGCCAGGCCCGCGACATGCCGGGAAAAGCCATCGAGGTTGCCGAGGTCGCCGGTATCAAGGACTTCCAGCGCCCGCTGCTTGGTATCACGCTCGCGCTCGGCCTGGGCCACGCGCCGCTCCAGGGCCGGACTGGGGACGGGCGCGGGAAACTGCTCCTCGATCGCTTCAAGCCGGGCGAGGGCCTCGGTCTCCTCGGCCTGCAGGTCGGCGAGTCGCTGCTCCAGGCGCGAGAGGCCATGGGCACTCCACATCTGGATCAGCCCCATGCCCACAAGCAGGATCCCGAGACCGATCATCATGGTCTGGGCGGAGAAGAGCTTCTCCTGGCGCCGGAACATCGGCTGGTAGAGGTTGATGTTCTGGTTCACAGCACCACCTCCTCCTGCCGAAGGGCGGCGCCGATCGCCAGCAGACCACGTGCCTGTTGCGTCAGCTCCAGCTCCCCGTCCACATCCATCAGTTGTGACAGGTCCACTTCCTGGATCGGTACATCGAGTGCCTCGGTCAGGTGCTCCTTCAGAAAGGGCATCTCCACCGCCGTCGGCATCAGGGCCACGCTGCCCACCGGCGGCTGATCGAAGTGGCTGTCGTAATAGTCCATCGAGCGCTGTATCTCGAGCGAGATGTTATCCAGCAGGCGGGGCCGCTCCTCGGAATCCGCCGCGGCAAGACGGTCCTCGCCAACGTCTATCCGGCGGGCCAGGTAGAGGGTGCCCTGGCGGGTCACGGTGATCAGCCCGCCGCTCGGGGCGAGATAAAGCGAGACCACACCCCGGACATCCCCATCCAGCAGGCCGGCGATATTACGCAGAGCCATTTCCGGAATATCGATCACATCCAGGTCCAGTCCGTGACGGCGGGCCTGGTCGACATGGTCACGGACCCGTGGTGCGCGGGCCGCGACCGCATACATCAGGCGCCCCGAGCTCTGGCGCTTCTGGTCCGGTACCTCGAAGACATCGGTGACGGCATCGTCGACGTGAAAGTGAATCAGGTCCTTGATCCGCCAGCGGATGGCGGCACGCAACTCGGAGCGCTCCACATCCGGCGCCTCGACCAGGAGCAACTGGTATTCGGCGGGACGCATGAGAACGGAAGCCGCCGCTGGCCGGGACAGGATTTCCTCGTCGATCGCCGCCCAGGGATCGTCGCCGGCCGTGTTGCGCGAGAACTGGATCAGGCGGGGTGCACCACCCGGTTTTCGTTCCACGCGCGCAAGACTGCAGGCGGATTCACTCAGATCCACCCCGAGTCGCTCGTGATTGCGGCGTCGCCTGTGCAACAGGGAAATCAGGACAGACCTCCGGGCAAAGCCTTGGCTGGAGGGGGTGAAGCGGGCGGAGCAGTGGTCGCGACGCGATCACAGCGGGGCGGTTCCTGCCTGTCCTGTCCCGGCCATTTCCGGCCAGGCAGTGGTGGCACAGCCATCATCCTGGATCCCTCCCCCCTCGAATACACACTTCCTTTGTCGCTATTTAACGTAATACAGAAGCTTGGTGCAACCCCTACTAGGGGTCATTGTGATGTAAATCCGGGATTTGGCAAGGAGAAAACGGAAGTCAGCTGAAGAATAACCTCCACTCAGGGTGGACTTTCCCACATCAAACAGGGTCAGGCCCCGTCGCGTTTCAGACTGCCCACCAGTGATTGCACCGAATCCAGTTCGTGGCGCTCGAGATAATCGGCAATGCCCGCATTCAGGCTGCGGCAGGCCAGCGGCTGATAGAAAAGGGCGGTACCCACCCCCACGAGGCTGGCACCGGCGATCATGAATTCGAGCGCATCCTTGACGTCCATGATCCCGCCCTGGCCAATGATCGGGATGTCGTGGGGCGCGGCGACCTGACGGACCTGGTGGACCCGAAGCAGGGCGATCGGCTTGATCGCGGGACCGGAGAGGCCGCCCTGGACATTGCCCAGCACTGGCCGGCGGGACTCGGCGTCGATGGCCATGCCGGCAACGGTATTGATCACCGCGAAGGCGTCCGCCCCGGCCTCGATGCACTGGCGCGCATTCTCGGCAATATCGGTCTGGTTGGGCGAAAGCTTGATGATCAGGGGCTTGTCGGTGACTTCGCGGCAGGCAGCCACCACCCTAGCCGACATCTCGGGGTAGTTGCCGAACTGCACCCCGCCCTCCTTGACGTTGGGGCAGGAAATGTTGACCTCCATTGCATCGATCGGCGAATCGTCGAAGCGCCGGGTCACCTCGCGGTATTCCTCGATGCTCGAGCCACAGACATTGGCGAAAAATCGGGTCTCGTCGAAATCCAGGCTCGGCAGGATCTCGCCGACCACCTTGTCGACACCCGGATTCTGGAGGCCGATGGCATTGAGCATGCCTTCGGGGGTTTCGTAGATGCGATGCGGCGGATTGCCGAGACGCGGCTCCAGGGTGGTGCCCTTGAGGCAGATCGCCCCGACATCCCGATTGGAGAAGCCGGCCACGCGGGTATATTCTTCGCCGAAGCCGACGCAACCGGACAGGAGCACCAGCGGCGAGGCCAGTTTCAGGCCACAGAACTCGGTGGCCAGGGAGGCGGGCACGCGCTCAGTCATACATGTTCCATGTGGTCCTGTATCAACCCGAAATCCCGCCCAACGCCGGGAACGTGATGCGCCTGTGTACCAACACCGGCGCGCGACTGCACCTGATCGAACCGCTCGGATTTGCGATCGACGACCGTCGACTGCGACGGGCCGGACTCGACTACCGGGCGCGCACGGTGTTCGACACCTGGCCCGATTTTGACACTTTCCTGGCGCGGGTGGCACCGCGACGACTGCACATGTTCACCCGCCATGGCCGGACCCGCTACGACCGGGTCGCCTTCGCCGCCGATGATGCCCTCGTCTTCGGGCCCGAGACCCGTGGGCTGCCCGCCTCCCTGATTCGCCGGGGTGCCGAGGAAGGGGGTGTCTACCTGCCCATGCAACCCGACAACCGGTCCATCAATCTCGGCAACGTGGTCTCGATCGCCCTCTACGAAGCCTGGCGCCAGAACGCCTTCGAGGGCAGTGAAAACAAGTGAACAGTTCACAGTGCACAGTGTACTGCTCACTTCCCTTGATTCTCCGTCTTGCGCGTCCTGCCCATGAGGCGCTCGGCCGCGACCTTCGGGTCGAGACCCTCGTCGACCATGGCCAGGACCTGCTCACTGATCGGCATCTCCACCCCGAGTTGCCTGGCGACACGGACCACTTCGCGTGCCGCGGTGGCGCCCTCCACCAGGCCCACCCGCGAGCGCGCCGCGTCGATGCCCAGCCCCTCCGCGAGGGCGAGGCCGAAACGGCGGTTGCGTGACTGATTGTCGGTGCAGGTCAGGACCAGGTCTCCCATGCCCGCCAGACCCATCAGGGTTTCCCGCTGCCCGCCGAGGGCCTCGGCAAGGCGCACCATTTCGGCCAGACCCCGGGTAATGAGAGCAATGCGGGCATTGGCACCGAAGCCGAGACCGTCCGACACCCCGGCGCCGATCGCGATCACGTTCTTGACCGCACCGCCCACCTCGGCGCCGGTGATGTCGTCGGCGGTATAGGCGCGAAAGTTCTCGCTGTGCAGACCATCGGCGAGCTCGCCGATGAATTCGACATCGTGACCGGCCACGGTCATGGCGGTGGGCAGGCCCTTGCCCACTTCGGCAGCGAAGGTCGGCCCGGTCAGCACCGCCAGCGGCACCGAATCACCCAGGATCTCCCCGGCCACGTGTTCCATCAGCGCGCCAGTGCCCGGCTCGAAGCCCTTGGTCGCCCAGGCCAGGCGCAGCTCGTTGCTGGCGGTTTCGGCCACCGCGCTCACCAGCTCGCGGAAGGCGGTACTCGGGACCGCAATCAGTACATCCCGGACCCCGTCGAGGGCCGCGCCCAGATCGGCTTCCGGCGTGATCGCTTCGGGCAGGTCAATACCGGGCAGCCGCCTGGCATTCTCACGTGCATTCGTCATTTCACGCACGTGATCCGGATCCCGCGCCCAGAGCCGCACGGGACGCGGGCAGCGGGCGAACTGGATCGCCAGGGCAGTGCCCCAGGCGCCCGCACCGAGTACCGCAATGGGCGATGTGCCGGACATGGGGCCTCAGTTCTCCGCGCTGCTGCTTGCGCCCTCGTTCATCCGGGCCTCTCGGTTGCGGCGCACCTGTTCGGCATAGAGCCGCTCGAAATTGACCGGATGGAGCTGCGGCGCGGGGAAGCCACCGTGGGTAATCATCGAAGTGGCACGTTCACGCGCGTAGGGGTAGAGCTGCGCGGGACAGAAGGCACCGAGGACGGGCCCGAGCCGTTCCTCGTCAAAGCCGCTGAGGCCAAAAAGCCCCGCCTGCTGGACTTCGACCAGGAACAGGGTCTGGTCATTCTGCTTGGCGTCCACGGTCAGGATCACGGTGACCTCGAACAGGGTCTCGCCCACCTGGCGAGCCTGGGTGGTCACGTTGAGTCCGTATTCGGGCCGGCTGTCCTGCTGCTCGAAGGCCTGGGGCACCGCCGGTGATTCGAAGGAGCAGTCCTTGACGTAGATCCGCTGGATCTTGACCTGGCCATCGGCCTGCTGCCCGGCAGCCTGGTCGCCGTTGTTCTGAGTGCTGTCCTGCTGGTCGTTCTCGGCCATGTTGTCTCCTGAATTGTGTTCGTTCTGACAGGTGCCGGGATAGCACCCGCGTCATTGATTGTGACCCGCCATCTGATCGGGGAGTCAGCCCTGCTTGAGAGGCAGGCTCTCGCGCCGCCACGCGGTCACGCCGCCCTTGAGATTGACGATCTCGGCTTCCGGCTCGGCCTCCGCCAGCAGCCTGGCCGCATTGGCGACCCCCATGCCGTGCTCGTCATAGATCACCACGGCCCTGGCCTTTGCCTTCTTCAGGCGCTTTCGGATCTCGTCCATGCGTGCATCCAGGCGGTCCGCGGGGTAATTGAGGGCGCCGGCAACATGCCCCTTGCGGTAGGCCTCCGGGTCGCGCAGATCAACCGCGACGGCACCATCATTGATCAGGCGCGTCGCTTCCGCGGGCTGGGCCTCGCGGTAGGGGCGCCGGGCGCGCATGATCTCGGTGACGATGAATATGCCCAGCACCGCCAGGAAGGCGGCCATCAGCAAGGGATTGTGTTCGGTGAATTCGAGCAGTCGTTCCATGGTGTCTCTTCGTGCCTGGTCTCGTTGGACGTGGTCTCGTGCTGCCTGGATAAAGGACCGCTGCCCCGGGAGCGGGCGGGGCGCGGATTATAACAGGCCCGCAAGGCCGGGACCGCGCCAGCCCCCTCGACTGGCGGGGCCGCGGGGAATACACTTGCGCCCCCGCTTGTCAAAGCCCTGAAAACCATGTCCAGGACCACGCCCATGAGCCGACCGAAACCCGTTCTGCTTGTCATTCTGGATGGCTGGGGTGAGGCCCCGCCGAGTGAGGACAACGCCATTCACCTGGCCCGGACTCCCCGCTGGGACCGGCTCCGGGAAAGCTGCCCGCATACCCTGGTGCATACTTCCGGGACGCGGGTGGGCCTGCCCGACGGCCAGATGGGCAACTCCGAAGTGGGCCACCTGAATCTCGGTGCCGGCCGCATCGTGCCGCAGGAGTTCGGCCGCATCAGTGGCGCGATCGAGGACGGAAGCTTCTTCGACAACCCGGCCTTTACCGAAGCGGTGGACCGGGCGGTTTCCGGGGGCGGCACGGTGCATGTCTCCGGACTGCTGTCGCCGGGCGGCGTGCACAGTCACGAGGATCACCTGCATGCCATGGTCCGCCTCGCCGCGCGCCGTGGCGCGAAGCGAATCCGCGTGCATGCCATTCTCGACGGGCGCGACACGCCCCCGCGCAGTGCGCAGGCTTCGCTCGAGCGGATGGAAGCCGTCCTGGACGAAGTGGAGGACGGCAGGATCGCGGGCATTGTGGGACGTTACTACGCCATGGATCGCGACAAGCGCTGGGAGCGGGTTCTCAAAGCCTATGACCTGATGACCGGCGAGGCCGCCGACCACGAAGCGGACTCGGCGCTTTCGGCGCTCGAACAGGCCTATGCCCGCGGCGAGAACGATGAGTTCGTCGCCCCCACCCGCATTGCGGGCGCCGACGGGGCGGTGAACGACGACGATGCCTTCGTCTTCATGAACTGGCGTGCCGACCGCGCGCGGGAAATCACGCGTGCCTTCACCGACCCGGACTTCAACGGCTTCGAACGCCGCCGTCACCCGAATCTGGCCGCCTGGGTCTGCTGCACCGAATACGACCCGGACCTGGATCTTCCGGTCGCCTTCCCGCCCACCCAGCCGAAGAACAGCCTCGGCGAGTGGACCGCCGCGCACGGCCTGCGCCAACTGCGGATCGCGGAGACCGAGAAGTACGCCCACGTGACCTTCTTCTTCAATGGCGGGCGCGAACAGCCCTTCGAAGGCGAGCAACGCATCCTGGTCCCCTCGCCGGACGTCGCCACCTATGATCTCAAGCCGGAAATGAGTGCACCGGAGGTGACCGACCGCCTCGAGGAATCGATTCGCGGCGGCGAGTTCGATCTGATCATCTCCAACTACGCCAACCCGGACATGGTCGGCCATACCGGCGATCTCGAGGCGGCAATTGCTGCAATCGAGTGCATCGACGACGTTCTCGGACGCCTGGAGAAGGCCATACGCGAGGTGGGCGGCGCGATGCTGATCACCGCCGACCACGGCAACAGCGAAAAGATGCGCGATGCCGATACCGGTCAGGCCCACACCGCCCATACCACCAACCTGGTGCCGCTGGTCTATGTCGGTAACGAAGCCCTCGAGTTCACCGGAGACGGCGCCCTCAGCGACATTGCGCCCACCCTGCTGGGGCTGATGGGCCTGGAACAGCCGCCGGAAATGAGCGGCGAGAATCTGCTGCGCCCGGCCACCGCCAGGGCCGCGGCCGACAAATGACAGCCTGATTCGGCGTCATTGTGGCAAGCCGGGCAGGCTCGCCGGCGGTGATAGAATCCGGTCGACTCCGCCGGATACCGAAATAATGCATAGCGACCACCCTTGCGCATCCATGCCAGGCCTGCCAGCGGCTGCGCTCCTGCTGCTGCTCTGCATCGGGCTTGTCCCCGCAGTGGCGTTGGGAGAGGACGAGGCGGAAAAGCGGGAAGCGGAACTGGAAGCCCTGCAGGAACGGATCGGGGCCCTGCGTGAAGCCCTGGAAGGCGACCGCGAACGCCATGACGACGCCACCCGGCAGTTGCGTGCAGCGGAAGAGGAAGTCGCCAGCCTGGGCCGGGAACTGCGACGCACTGACGCCGCAGTCCGGGAACACGAGGCGCGGCTCGCCGAGCTGCGCTCGGAACAGGCCGAGCGAACAGAGCAGATCGAGGAAGAACGCGATGCCCTGGCACGCCAGATCCAGGGGGCCTATCGCACCGGCCGCGAGGAACAGATCAAGCTGCTGCTGAATCAGGAAGACCCGGCCGTGTTCGGCCGCATGCTCGCCTACTACGAATACCTCAATCGCGCCCGCACCGAAAGGATCGAATCCATCACCGCCCAGGTCGAACGCCTGGAAGCCCTGGAAGAGGAAGTCGACGACACCCTTGCGGAACTGGCCAGCGCACGCGAGGAACAGTCCCGCGCCCTGGAGGCAATGGAACGGACCCGGGAACGCCGCGAGGATGCAGTGGCGGAATTGGAGGCCCGGGTCCGTGATCGGGGGCAGGAACTCACCGAGCTGGAGGAGGACGAGGCGGAACTGCAACGCCTGATCCAGTCACTTCAGGACGCCCTCGACGATGTCCCTTCCGAACTGCATCGCGAACACGACTTTGTCGAACTGCAGGGGGAGCTGCCCTGGCCGGTATCGGGCCGCCCGGCACGCAACTTCGGCGAGTCCCGCGCGGGCGGGCGAATGCGCTGGCAGGGCATGCTGATCCAGGCCTCGGAAGGCGAGGATGTCCGCGCCGTCTCCCACGGCCGGGTGGCCTATTCCGGCTGGCTCCAGCACTACGGGCTGGTGCTGATCCTCGAACACGGCGACGGCTACCTCAGCCTCTACGGCCACAACCGTTCGGTCTATCGGGAAGTGGGCGAATGGGTGGAAGCCGGCGAGGTGGTCGCCAGTGTCGGCGACAGCGGCGGCCAGGACAGGAGCGGCCTGTACTTCGAGATCCGCCGTGGCGGCGAACCCGTGGATCCCTCGGGCTGGCTGGATTAGGGAAGCCCGGATCAATTCATGCACATCTGAAATTGGCGCTGAGGGTGACTGCGACGCACGGCTCAGAGCCGGAAGACGGGTTCGGGTAGCACGGCCCTGGTGACCATAATCAAGAAAAGGCCTGGCGCCGAACAGGGTATTCCAGGACTGTGTGCGCCATGGATGGCGCACACAGAGCCCCCATGGGTGAGCCGCGACCGTTCAGCCGGTGGCTGAACGCAGCGCGGCGAACGGGCGCACATGGATGTGCGCCCCGGGCTTTTCGGCGAAGCAGGACTGCGCAGCCGAAAAGGGTTTATGGCGTTCCTGGAATACCCTGTCGGCGATAATGGCCGGACCACCCCCCGGCACCGGCAACGAAGGGTCCCAAGTCGGGCAGGGGAATCACCGATTGGAACTACTCTGGGACCTGCTGGGCCTGTGATATCTTGAAATCGGACCGGATCAGCCGTGAACCCAGCGGCCCCGGATACGCTCTAAGCAATGCAGCCCGTGCCGGCCCCGGCCGGCGCGGATGAAGTCAGCAATAACCCGGATCAACCGTCATGAGCCGCCCATGAAGGCGGCCAGGAAAGCAGTATGGATGCCACCTCAGTAAAACTCCGCGGTGCCCTGGTACTGGCAATCGGCTTCGTACTCGGCGCCCTCGTGACCGTCACCCAGGGCGTGATCGCCGAAAGGGAACGGACCGCTGAACTGCCCTATGAGCAGGCCCGCATGCTGGCCGAGGTCCTGGAGCGGGTGAAGGAAAACTACGTCGAGGACATCGACGACGAGGAGCTGATGGAACGCGCCATCCGGGGCATGCTGAAGAGCCTGGATGACCATTCCAGCTTCATGGACCCGGAAGAGTACCGGCGGATGCGCGAATCCACCACCGGGCGCTTCGGGGGTGTCGGGATCGAGGTCTCCCATCGGGACGGCAAGGTCCGTGTGGTGGCGCCAATTGAAGGTACGCCCGCCGACCGTGCCGGTATCCGGACCGGCGACACCATCCTCAGCGTGGATGGGGAATCCCTCGAAGGACGCTCCCTGGATGCTGCGGTAAGGAAGATGCGCGGCGAAATCGGCACCGAGGTGACGGTGACCATTGAACGAGAGGAGACCGGAGAAACCGAGGAGCTCACTCTCACACGGGAAGAGATCCAGCAGCGCACCGTGCGCCAGGAGCTGCTTGATCCGGGGATCGGCTACGTCCGGATCACCAATTTCCGCGAACGCGGCGCGGAACAGACCCAGGAGGCGGTCGAAGAGCTGATCAAGGAGAACGAAGGCCACCTGGATGGATTGATCATTGATCTGCGCAACAACCCCGGGGGACTGCTTCGAAGTGCGGTCTCGATTTCCGACCTGTTCCTGGAACAGGGCAAGATCGTGAGCGCGGAAGGCCGGGGCAGACACGCCACCATGGAGCGTGAGGCGACCCTGGGCGACCTGATGGTCGGGGGCCCGATCGTGGTCCTGGTCAACCGGGGCAGCACCTCGGCCTCCGAAATCTTCGCCGGCGCGATGCAGGATCATGAGCGCGGCGTGGTCATGGGCTCGAAAACCTTTGGCAAGGGTTCGGTACAGACCATCCTGCCGCTGCCGGACCAATCGGCGATGAAGCTGACGACAGCCCGCTACTTCACCCCCTCGGGGCGCTCGATTGAAAAAGACGGAGTCGAACCCGATCTGTACTTCGAGGACGAGGAACCGAAGGTGCGGACCGGCTCGCGCCTGGGCGAGGAGGCCCTGAACGCCTGGCACAGCGCCGACAAGGTAGAAGAGGCCATTGCCGAGGAAGACCGCATGTTGCGCGAAGCCGTGCGCGTGCTGCGTGGCATGAAACTGCGAACCGTGGCCGGAGACGATGCCGGGGAGGAGGAGACGGACGAGTGAGTCTGGCGACGCACCGTGCCGCATGGACCGCACTCGTGCTCGGCCTGCTGGTAGCCGCGAGTCCGCTCGCGGCGGAAAGCCCGCGCCTGGCCATCATCATTGATGATCTCGGTGACCGGGCCCATGAGGATCGCCGCGTCACCGCCCTGCCCGTGACCCTGACCTGTGCCATCCTGCCGCATACGCCATTGGCCCGGCAGGTGGCACGGGACTGCCGGGAGTCCGACAAGGAAGTAATGGTCCATATTCCACTGCAGGCCAAGGACAACAACGAACTTCTGGGCCCGGGCAAACTGACCCTGGAGATGGACGAGGAGCATTTTCGCGAGACCCTGCGGGGGAATATTGCTTCGGTGCCGGGGGCCGCGGGTGTCAACAACCACATGGGAAGCCTGCTCACCCGCCACCCCGGCGCCATGACCTGGTTCATGGAGGAACTGGAAGCGAAAGACCTGTATTTCGTCGACAGCTGGGTCACGCCCCGCAGCGTGGCCATGGACATGGCCGAGGAGCAGGAGGTGCCCGCCACCCGTCGGGACGTCTTCCTCGATCGCGACCGTGACCCGGAGGCAATCGAGGCGGCCCTCAATCAGGCACTGGCGATTGCCGGACGGGCCGGCAAAGCAGTGGCAATCGGACATCCCTACCCGGAAACCATGGAAGTACTTGAACGGCGTCTGCCCTTTCTTGAAACGGAAACGGGTGTCCGTCTGGTCGGGGCCGGCGAGCTCATTGGCAAAACCGTAGAGACTGACAACAGGGGGGAAGAAGAATGAGCAGGGTGCTGATACCACTCGCCGAAGGCTGCGAGGAACTGGAAGCGGTCACCATTATCGACCTTCTGCGCCGCGCCGAAATCGAGGTGGACGTGGCCAGCCTTGATGGTGCCGCGGTCACCGCCTCGCGCGGGGTGCGCCTGGGGGTCGACATGAGCCTGGACGAGGCCCTGGAACGGGACTACGACATGGTGGTCCTGCCCGGGGGCGCCGAGGGTGCCGCGCGCCTGTCAGAGGATGTCCGGATCCGGGACCTGCTCAAGCGCATGGCCGATGCCGGCAAGTATGTCGCTGCGATATGCGCCGCGCCGCGGGTGCTGGGCCATGCCGGCCTGCTCGATGGCAGGCAGGCCACTTGCTTCCCCGGCTTCCTGGACGAATTCTCCGAGCGGCTCGGCGGCTACCGCGAGGACCCGGTGGTCCAGGACGGGCACATCATTACCTCGCGCGGACCCGGCACCGCCATGGATTTCGCCCTCCACCTGATCGAGCAGCTCGCCGGTCCGGAGCGGCGCGAGACGGTTGCCGCGCGTCTGCAACGGGCCGCCTGAACGATTCAGTTGAATCCGGCTCAGTTGACTCCGGTTCAGTTGAACGCC
>SLND01000122.1 GCA_007133205.1 Natronospiraceae bacterium
AATCAAGCCGAAAAAGCCCATGAATCCCAGGGACATCATGCCGGCGGTGATCAGGGCGATGGCGGCGCCACGGAAGGGCGTGGGGACATCGGCCGCGGCGAGGCGCTCGCGCATGGCGGCGAACAGGATCAGGACCAGGCAGAATCCCACCGCGGCGCCGAAGCCGAACAGGGTGGATTCCAGAAAACCATGCGCTTCCTGGACATTGAGCAGGGCCACGCCGAGGACCGCGCAATTGGAGGTGATCAGGGGCAGAAAGATACCCAGCATCTGGTAGAGCAGGGGGCTGGTCTTGCGTACCACCAGTTCCGTGAACTGGACCACCCCGGCAATCACCAGGATGAAGGCGATGGTGCGCAGATACTCCAGACCCAGCGGCGCCAGCACCCAGGTATTGACCAGATAGCCGGCGACCGAAGCCAGGGTCAGCACGAAGGCAGTGGCGAGGGCCATGCCCGCCGCGGTTTCCAGTTTCCGGGAGACGCCCATGAAAGGGCACAGGCCCAGGAACTGGACCAGGACGAAATTGTTGACCAGTACCGTGGCCACGAGGATGAGCGCCAGTTCGGTCATCGCTTTTCCCTTGTCACCGTTGTAGGAGCGGCTTTCCAGCCGCGAACCAGCCGGCGGCTATGCCACCGGCTGAAATCGACCCTTGAAAGGGTCTCCTACAGCGGGCTTCATGCCGGGGTGAACAGTTGTCATTAACTGATCTTCATCCCCGGTTCCGCCCCGGAATCCGGCGAGAGGAGAAAGAGTCCGCCATCATCGCCCCCGGCGCACAGGACCATGCCCTCGGAGACGCCGAAGCGCATCTTGCGTGGCTTGAGGTTGGCCACCATGACCACCAGCCGGCCCTGGAGCTGTTCCGGATCATAGACCTTGCGGATGCCGGCAAACACCTGCCGACGCGCGCCGCCGAGGTCGAGTTCCAGGCGCAGCAGCTTGTCGGCGCCTTCGACGTATTCGGCCTGCTCGACCCGGGCTACCCGCAGGTCCACCTTCGCGAAGTCATCAATGGTGATTTCCGGAGCCAGATCTTCCACGGTCTTGTCCTCTTTCTCGTCGTTTTCGGTGGCCGGCTTTTCGGCCAGATCCTGTTTCGAGTCGGCGAGCATGGCATCCACCTTCTCGCGCTCGACCCGGGTGATCAGCGGCTTGAACTTGCGAATCTCGTGATGCAGCAGGGGTTCAGTCAGGCTGTCCCAGTCCTGTGGTGCGATGTTGAGAAAGTGCTCGGCGCCTTCCGCCAGGCGGGGCAGGACCGGCCGCAGGTAACCCGCCAGGGTGCGGAAATGGTTGAGCGCTGCGGTGCATATCGCCTGCACCTCCGCTTCACGGTCCGCGTCCTTGGCAAGCGTCCAGGGCGCCTTGTCACTGACATACTGGTTCACCCGGTCAGCCAGCTCCATGACACGGCGGACAAGGCGGGCGTATTCACGCTGTTCGTAGTCCGCGGCAATGGGTTCCGCTGCCTCGCACAATTCCCGGTACAAGGTCTGGCCATCCGGATCCATTTCAGGGCCGAGGCGGTTGTCGAACTTCTTGCGGATGAAGCCGGCCGAGCGACTGGCGATATTCACCAGCTTGCCGACCAGGTCCGAGTTCACCCGGTTGATGAAATCGTCCAGGCTCAGGTCGATGTCATCCACGCCGCTGCCGAGCTTGGCCGCGAAGTAATAGCGCAGGTATTCCGCATCCAGGTGTTCGAGCCAGGTGCGGGCCTGAATGAAGGTCCCCCGGGACTTGGACATCTTCTGCCCGTCCACGGTGAGAAAGCCGTGGGCGAACACGGCCGAGGGGGTGCGGAAATTGGCCCCGTGCAGCATCGCCGGCCAGAACAGGGCGTGGAAGTAGATGATGTCCTTGCCGATGAAGTGATAGACCTCGGTCTCATCCTCGACGCCGGCCTGCCAGAAATCGTCGAATTCGAGCCCTTCGGTTTCCTCGCACAGTTTCCGGAAACCGGCCATGTAGCCGATCGGCGCATCCAGCCAGACATAGAAGTACTTGCCGGGAGCACCGGGGATCTCGAAACCGAAATAGGGTGCATCACGCGAGATGTCCCAGTCCTGCAGGCCGGCCTCGAACCATTCGTTGAGCTTGGCCGAGACCGCTTCCTGAAGGTAGGGACTGCCTCCGCGCCCGGCGCCGGTCCATTCGCGGAGCATGTCCTCGAAATCGCCGAGGCGGAAGAAGAAGTGCTCGGATTCGCGTTCCACCGGCGTGGTGCCGGAGATCACCGACACCGCGTTCCTGAGTTCGGCGGGCGAATAGGTCGCGCCACAGGCCTCGCAGGAGTCGCCGTACTGGTCCCCGGCCCCGCAGCGCGGACACTCGCCGCGGATGAAGCGGTCGGGCAGGAACATGCCTTCCTGCTCGTCGTAGGCCTGGCGGATGCTGCGGCGGTCGATGTAGCCACCCTCGTCCAGGCGCCGGTAGATGGTTTCGGCGAGTTCGCGGTTTTCCGTGGAGTGGGTGGTGTAATAACGATCGAAGCCGACCCCGAACTCATCGAAGTCGCGCCGGTGGCTGTCGGCGAAGCGGGCAATCAGCTCCTCGGGCTCGACGCCTTCCTGGCGCGCCTTGAGCATGATCGGTGTCCCGTGCGCATCCTCGGCGCAGACATAATGGCACTCGTGTCCGCGCATGCGCTGGAAGCGGGCCCAGATGTCGGTCTGGATGTACTCCAGCATGTGACCCAGGTGCAGGGGGCCGTTGGCATAGGGCAGGGCGCTGGTGACCAGGATGCGGCGTCGTTTCTCGCTCATTCGGAGTCGTCCGGTACAGAGGTTGGGGGACGGCGTGACGGGCGCGCATTATGCCACAGCGGGAGCGAGGCCATGACGGTCGGGAGCCCTCTTCGCGAGTACATTCCGGCGCTGGCGTGGCTGTGCGGGTTTCGGCAGGGGTGTTCCGCGAACGCCGTGAACCCTTCCCTGGGGGCTCTGATCGCGACATCCTGTCGCTCACAGTCGCGGAACACCCCTGCCTGCCCCTGCGCCCCTGCCAGCGCCGTTCGCAGCACCAAGTCCCTATACCGGTTCGGGTATTCGGCCGAAACGAAGCCGCCAGGGGATCCCGGGCGCGGCGCAGGGCGGAGGGCAGGTTTTTCCGGGAGCGTGTGCGCCATGGATGGCGCACGCGGAGCCTACAGGGACGTATTTACGGCGTTCCCGGAAAAAGCCTGCCCGGGAGCCCGTTGCACGCGCCCGTCACCGCAGCCCGCATGTCGGCACCATCCGCCAGCCGAGGCCATTGTCCCGCCTCCGCTGTGGCATAATGCGCGCCCGTTGCCCGACAGCTTCTCCGCACGGGGCTCACCAATGACCGAACAGCTCAACGCCCGCATCGAATCCGCCCTCGAGGCCTTCGAGGACCCCGTCCTCGGTCGCGCCCTGGACGGAGCCTGGCCCGACATCCGCGTGGATGAAGACGGTGTCCATCTGCGCGTGGTGCTGGGCTGGCCCGCGGCCGGGGTGCGCGAGGCCCTCGCCCATGCCGTGGCAGAGCACCTGCGCGCCCATGTGGACGGCCTCGAGGCCCTGAGCGTCGAGATCGACTGGGAGATTGCCACGCAGGCCGTCCAGGGGAGTTTGCGGCCGCTCTCCGGGGTCCGGAACATCATCGCCGTCGCCTCCGGCAAGGGCGGCGTGGGCAAATCCACCGTCGCGGCCAATCTCGCCCTCGCCCTGGCCGCCGAAGGCGCCCGGGTCGGGGTGCTCGACGCCGACATCTACGGCCCCAGCCAGCCCCGCATGCTGGGGGCAAGCGGGCGGCCCACCACCCGCGACGGCAAGTCCATGGTCCCGCTCGAGGCCCATGGCCTGCAGGTGATGTCGATCGGCTTCCTGATGGACAGCGAGCAGCCCATGGTCTGGCGCGGGCCCATGGTGACCCAGGCCCTGAATCAGTTGATCGGGGATACTGCCTGGGACGGACTGGACTACCTGGTGGTGGACATGCCGCCGGGAACCGGCGACATCCAGCTCACCCTGGCGCAAAAGGTGCCCGTGGCCGGTGCGGTGATCGTGACCACGCCGCAGGAGATTTCCCTGCTCGATGCCCGAAAGGGCCTGCGCATGTTCCAGAAGGTGGACGTGTCCGTGCTCGGCATCGTGGAGAACATGGGCAGCCACATCTGCGGCCAGTGTGGCCATGAGGAAGCCATCTTCGGGGAAGGCGGCGGACAGCGCCTGGCGGAGCAGTTCAAGGTGCCTTTCCTCGGCGCCCTGCCGCTGGATGGCAAGATGCGCGCCGAAGTGGATGACGGCCGGCCCAGCGTGGTGGCCGACCCGGAGGGGCCGGTTGCCGAGCGTTTTCGGACCATTGCCCGGCGCACGGCACGCGAACTGGCCGGATCCGGCGCAGAGGGCCCGGCGGCCTTTCCCAACATCGCCATCGTGAATGACTGAATAATTATTGAGCCCGGGGAGAGCGACAAGTGAGCATCAAGTCCGACCGCTGGATCCGCCGCATGGCCGAGCAGGAAGGCATGATCGAACCCTTCGAGCCGGGCCAGATCCGGTATCGGGACGAACAGCGCATTGTCTCCTACGGTACTTCCAGTTACGGCTATGACGTGCGCTGCTCCAATCACTTCAAGATCTTCACCAACATCAATTCCGCGGTGGTGGATCCCAAGAGCTTTGACGATCGCAGCTTTGTCGATCTGGAATCGGATGTCTGCATCATCCCGCCCAATTCCTTTGCCCTCGCCAGTACGGTGGAATACTTTCGCATCCCGCGCAGCGTGCTGACCATCTGTCTCGGCAAGTCCACCTATGCCCGCTGCGGGATCATCGTCAATGTCACGCCCCTGGAGCCGGAGTGGGAAGGTCACGTCACCCTGGAGTTTTCCAATACCACACCGCTGCCGGCCAAGATCTACGCCAACGAGGGCGTGGCCCAGATGCTTTTCCTGGAATCGGATGAAATCTGCGAGACCTCTTACAAGGACCGCGGCGGGAAGTACCAGGGCCAGCGGGGTGTGACCCTGCCCAAGGCATAGATGACAAGAGGTTGTTTCAGACGGGGCCTGTAACACGAAGTTCACGAAGGAGAAACACAAGAGCACGAAGCAAAGAAATGTTTTTCGAAAAGGATATTTCTTCGTGTCCTTGTCTTTTCACTTCGTGCTCTTCGTGTCAGAAAGCAGCGTCTGGATAAACCCGAGTCAGCGGATCACAGGCCGTCCCAGTCGTCGAGGTCCATACGGATGGTTCGCTCCCCGGGCTCGCGCTGTTCCAGGCGCACCGCCAGATAATCCAGTTCAGGGGTGAGCCAGACCACGAGCTTGCGTTCCGAGTCCGCGTCGTGAAGTTCAACCCGCAGGGTGTCGAAACGTCCGGCCCGGACCCGCATCCGTTCTTCGCCGGCATAAACCACTTCCTGTCGGATTACTTCATCCCGCGCGACCACGGTGTACTCATCCCGGCGTTCATCGCGGGACAGATCGCGCATCAGGGCAAGCTGGGTCAGGAAACGGTCCAGGGTGCCGTCCTCCACCTCCAGTTCACCGGTATCGCCGTCATCGTCATACCAGGCCCTGTTACGATCCCAGTCGAAGCGGATCTCGCGCTTGCGCTGCAGTTCGCCGTCCTCGGTGTGACGGTAACGGTAATCCCGGGGGATGAGTTCACCCTCCCTGATTCGAAAGCGTGATCGTTCGTCGATCTCGTCATCCCGGAACATGCCTACCATGCCCGCCGGTTCGGTGAAGGAGCGCCAGGTCCATTCATCGTTCTCGCCCCGTTCCAGACTGAAGCGGGTGGCAGCGCCGCGAACGGCCCCGTAATAGGCGCGGTAGTCGGCATGAAATTCACGCTCCATCGACTGGGCGGGAATTGGCAGCAGGGAGAGCAGCAGGACAATGCTGATTGCGATCAGGCCAGGGCCCCGGAGCGAGCCGTGTGTCAGGCAGTGAAGCCGTTTCAGGCTGGTCATGCGCTAATCTCCTTGTCGGCCGGGAACCGCAGGGGGCCGTTCAGCACCTTGCCGTCGAGCAGTACCTTGCCGTTTTCCATTCTGACCCGCTCCCGTAGCAGCCAGTTCAGCACCAGGGGGTAGAGTTTTCTTTCGCGTGCCTTGGTCCGGGCACGGAGGCTGGCCACCGTGTCGCCGGGCCTGACTTCCACCTCAGCCTGTGCGATTACCGGCCCGCCGTCCAGTTCCTCGGTGACGAAATGGACACTGCTTCCATGAACCCGCTCTCCGGCTTCCAGGGCGCGGCGATAGGTATCCAGGCCACGGTAGGCCGGCAGCAGGGAGGGGTGGATATTCACCATCCGCCCATGGAAATGGCGCACGAAGGCCTTGCCCAGCACGCGCATGTAACCGGCCAGGATCAGCCAGTGGACATCGCCGGCGTCGATGGTTTCCGCCAGTACGGCCTCGTAGCTGTCCCGGTCGGGATAGTCCTGCGGTCTGACCGCCCGTGCCGGCAGCCCGGCTTCACGCGCCAGTGCCAGTCCGCCGGCATCGGCCCGGTTGCTGACCACCATGGCGGGTGGCGCCGGCAGGCGTCCGTCGGCGGCTGCGGCCTGGAGCGCGCCCAGGGTGGTGCCGCGACCGGACAGCAGTACGGCATAGCGTTGCTCCCGGTGCGCCGTACTCATTCGGAGTAATGCACTCCATCGAGTCCAGCCCGGATCCGCCCGATCCGGAAGACCTGCTCGCCGGTGGTCTCGAGCTGGCGGATGGCGGCATCAGATTCGGATTCCGGCACGATCACCGTCATCCCGATGCCGCAGTTGAAAGTACGCCGCATCTCCGCGGGATCGATGTTTCCGGCCTCCTGGAGCCAGTTGAAGACGGCCGGCTGGGACCAGCTTGCCGGGTCGACTTCCGCACCCAGGCCCTCGGGCAGGACCCGCGGCAGGTTCTCCGTCAGGCCGCCACCGGTGATGTGCGCCATGGCACGTACATCGGTGCCTGCCCGCAGCAGCTCCAGCAGGGAGCGGACGTAGATCCGGGTCGGCGCGAGCAGTGCCTCGCCCAGCGGGCGATCATCCACCGGGGTATCGAGCGGGTTTCCTTCCCGGTCCAGGATGCGGCGGATCAGGGAATAGCCATTCGAGTGGCAGCCGCTGGAGGCAAGACCCAGGATCACGTCATCCTCGCGGACGCCGGCCCCGTCGATGATCCCGTCCCGTTCCACGATGCCGACCGCAAAACCGGCCAGGTCGTAGTCACCCGCCTGGTACATTCCCGGCATTTCCGCGGTTTCCCCGCCCACCAGGCTGCAGCCCGCCTGGCGGCAGCCGGAGGCGATGCCGCGCACCACCCGTTCGGCCACGTCGACATCCAGCTTGCCGGTGGCGTAATAGTCGAGGAAGAACAGGGGCTCGGCGCCTGTGACCACGATGTCGTTGACGCACATGGCGACCAGGTCAATGCCGACCCCGTCATGCCGGCCGGTCTCCAGTGCAAGCCGGAGCTTGGTGCCGACCCCGTCCGTGCCCGAGACCAGGACGGGGCGGCGGTAGCCGCTCGGCAATTCGAACAGGCCGCCGAATCCGCCGATGCCGCTCAGGGTGCCGTCCCGGTGGGTCTCACGGACGCTGTCCTTGATGCGTCGGACGAGTTCCTCGCCGGCATCGATGTCGACGCCGGCTTCGCGATAGGTCAGGGAGGATTTGCGGGTCATGAACCGATTCCGGTCGTTCGTGGTACTGGATGGATGCGGGCGCGGGGCCGCGCTCCCGCGTGCGCTTGTGATATTGTACAGGAATGAGCATGATTGCCCGTCAGCGGCCCTGACGGTCGCTCACGGATGAACCCGGCTTCCGGGATGCCGGGCCGGATTCTGCTGATCCATCCGGCACAGGGATCCCGTTTTGAAACATCGCCTCGGCATGACCAATCGTCAAAACAATCTTGTCCGGGACGTGCTGTTCGTCCTTTTCCTGGCTGCTTTTGCATGGAGCGCGGCGCTCGTGGCGTCGACGCCTTCCGGTGGTGACCGTCTTTACCGGGCTGTCGTCAGCGTGGAGGACCGTTCTGAAGATACCCGTTCGGATGCGATCGAGACTGCCGGGAAGCAGGTATTGACGCGGGTCACGGGTTACCGCGATCCGGACGCGCGTGAGGAGATGGAGGCGGTGATGGATCGTCTCGAAGGTCTGGTGGACAGCTTCCGCTATACCACTGATGACGATGATGAGCTCAAGCTGGAAGTGCAGTTCGACTCCGATGCCCTGGATCGTGCGATCCGTGACGCCGAAGCGCCGCTCTGGGGGCGGGAGCGACCACGGACGCTGGTCTGGCTGGCCATCCGCGATGGAGGGGAGCGCGAATTGCTGACCGAGGAGGAAGCCAGGGAGCGTGCCCCGGAGCTGCTTGAGGTCGCGGAAGCGCGGGGGCTGCCTCTGCTGTTCCCGATCATGGACATCGAGGATCGTAGTGCGGTGAGTTTCGCCGATGTCTGGGGGGGATTCGATGAAGAGGTGCTGGAAGCCTCGGCCCGTTATGCATCCAACGCCATTCTCATTGCCCGGGCGGAACGTGCCGCGGGGGATCGCTGGTCCGCACGCTGGAATCTGTACGAGCCGGATGGGGATATTCGCTGGCGCAGTGATTCCGGTGACCGTGGACAGGTGCTTGCCGAGGGCCTGCATGAAGCCGCCGATCGGTTTGCCGCCCAGTTTGCAGTCATTGGTGACGTGGACGCGGATGAACGAATCGAATTGCGCATTCGCGAGCTGGAACGGCTGGAGGACTATGTCGAGGTGGAACGCTACCTGCGTGATATGACACCGGTGGAAAACGTCCGTCTCGAGTCCCTGGAGAGGGATACCGCGGTTTTCAGCCTCGCCGTCCGTGGTGGTCGTCACAGTCTCGATCAGGCCATCCGCCTGGGCAGCCGCCTGGTGCCCGTGGACACGGCGGATGAACCGCAGGATGCGGCGGGCCTGGTTCCCGTGGAAACCCTGCCCACCTATCGGTACCGCTCGTGAGTCTGTCCTGGTTGCCCAATGCACTCAGTGTGGCTCGTATCCTGCTGGTTGCGCCGGCGGTTTACCTGCTGTTCATAGAAGCCTATTTGGCCACGCTCGTCCTGTTCGCAGTTGCCGGAATCTCCGATGGTGTGGATGGCTGGCTGGCCAAGCGCTTTGGCTGGGCGAGTGAACTCGGAGCCATTCTCGATGCCTCCGCGGACAAGCTTCTGGTCGCGGCCATGTTCATTGCCCTGGGGATCAAGGGTCTGGTCCCCTGGTGGCTGGTGGGACTGATCTTTCTGCGGGACCTGTGCATCGTGGCGGCGACCTGGATCAACCGTCAACGTATTCGCAACTACGAAGTTCGCCCCTTCTTTACCAGCAAGGTCAACACCGCAGTGCAGATCGGTTTCGTGCTGCTGGTGATTGCGGATGCCGAATGGAATTTCCTCGCTCCGGAACTGATGGGTGCGGCGATTACCGTATCCGCTCTTGCAGTTCTGATCAGCGGTCTGCATTACCTCCATGCCTGGATGCATATCCTGCGCGGGATGGACCGGAGCAAGGCATGAGTGAAGCCGGGAGACAGCTCCCGCTCGGGGTGAGCCTGTCCCTGGAAACCCGCCTCGAGGATTTCGTCCCCGGTGCCAACCAGGAAGTGCTCGACGCCTTCCGTCAACGGGCGACGCAGGCGGTGCCGGGCTGCCTGTATCTGCATGGTCCCCGGGCCAGTGGCAAGAGCCATCTCCTGCAGGGTCTTTGCCGCAGGGCCGATGAGCTGGGGCGCGGCGCGAGCTACCTGCCCCTGGGGGAACAGGGGCTGGATGCGCCTGCGGTGCTTTCAGGCTGGGAGGCACTCGACCTGGTCTGTCTCGACAATCTCGATTGGCTCGCCGGAGAGTCGGCCTGGGAGCGTGCACTGCTTTCGCTGTACGAAGGCCTGGGCAGCAGCGGTGGCAGCCTGGTTGTGGCAGCACGCCGGCCCCCGGCAGGAATTGGCCTGGCCCTGCCGGATCTCGCCTCGCGGCTCGCCTCGGGCCCGGTCTACCAGCTGAAGACCCTGGATGAGAACGGGCTGGAAGAGGCCCTGCGCCGTCGTCTTGAGCGGCGTGGCCTGGAGCTTCCCGCCGATTGCGCACGCTGGCTCCTGCGGCGGGCCCGGCGGGACATGCACAGCCTCAGTGAGCTGGCCGACCGCCTGGATCGCCTGTCACTGAGCGCGCAACGCCGGCTGACCGTCCCCTTTCTCCGGGAGGTACTCGGGCCACTGCCCGCCGGGGAGGAGTGATCCTGCGATTTCAACCGCGTTGCACGCGTTCGACCCGCAGCGCATGCACCGAGAGGAAGAACAGGGCCAGTGCCCCCAGGCTGGACAGGCTTGCGAGGATCCGGGCTTCGGGATTGGCCAGCAGTTCCATTACCCCATGGGCCAGATAGAACAGGGCGAGCAAGCCCCCCGACAGCCCGGCCACAGCGCTCTCGCGCAGCAGGCCCGGAGCGAGCAACAGCAAGGGCAGGGCCCCGATCGCTGCCATCAGCCAACTGAGGCTGGCCGCCGGTACAAGCCACCCGTACCAGGCAATCCACACCAATGCCATTGCCAGGGCCACGCCGGCGCCGAACCTGCGGGTCTTGGTCGGCCTGCTCATGCTTGTCTGTCTCCTTCCTTCAGTCGCATGGCGAGATCCGCGACCCGCCTGCCCAGGGCTCGTGCCAGTTCAGATTCGGTCTCCGATACCGGACGATCTCCCTCGGGCCCGGCAAAATGGCTGGCACCGTAGGGCCCGCCCCCGGTGGTGGTCGAATGAACCGAGGATTCGGTGTAGGGCAGCCCGACAAGGACCATGCCATGGTGAAGCAAGGGCAGCATCATGCTGGTCAGGGTGGTCTCCTGCCCGCCGTGCAGGCTGCCGGTGGAGGTAAAGACGCCCGCGGGTTTGCCAGCGAGGCCGCCCCGGAGCCAAAGCCCGCCCGTGCCATCCAGAAAGTACTTGAGGGGGGCGGCCATGTTTCCAAAGCGTGTTGGTGAACCGAGTAGCAGCCCGTCACAGCGCTCCAGATCTTCCAGGGAGGCATAGGGCGGACCTTCGTCCGGGACCGGTGAGTCCACCGCCTCGCTGGTGGCCGACACCGGCGGTACCGTACGCAAGACTGCCTCACAGCCGCGCAGGCTGTTGACCCCTCGGCCAGCCTGGCGGGCCAGTTCCGCCGTGGCACCGTAACGTGAGTAATAGAGAATCAGAATCCGGGTCATGCTCAAAAGTCCAGGATCTCGAGTACGGCTTCCGGTGGTCTGCCCAGTCGCGCCTGGTTGCCGTGCACCACGATCGGTCGCTGGATCAGACGAGGTTCCCGGCACATGGCATCGATCAGTTCCTGATCACCCTTTTCATCCAGTGCCAGTTCGCGGTAGACCTCCTCGTTGCGGCGGACCAGTTCCCGGGGCTCCATGCCCAGTTGGTCCAGCAGACTCCGGAGGGTCTCTGGTGATGGTGGCAGCTTCATGTATTCGATCACTTCCGGCTCGATACCCTTGTCCCGAAGCAGGGAAAGAGTCTGTCGGGATTTGGAGCAGCGCGGGTTATGGTAAATCGTGACTGACATGCATCCTCCACCTTGATCAATGCCTGGGCAACCGGGGCATGACTGCTTGAATCCCATGGTCGCCGCTGCTAGCTTTATCTACACGTTCGGGTACAAGTTCCCTTGTGGCCGGGAGCTTGTCAAAGCCCGGCGGGGATTGCCACCCGGATGCGGGTACCGACGCACAGCGGGCCCCGTCCGGAAGGACTTGTATGCACGGCAGTTTGCCTTGACACCCTTGAAGAGCGGGTGCTAGTTTCGATCCAAGCAGAACTGTCCGGTTTCGCTGGATGGTCATATAATAATTCAAGCGCATCAGGAGTGGCTCCAAATGATCAAGTTTTCCTACAAGCATGCAGCTGTTCTCGCGCTGGCGGCAGCCTTCGCGGTTGGTTGTCAGACAGCTCCGGACGAACCGGAGGTGGACGAAGAGGCGCGGGACCAGGCCCAGCAGGCAATCGATCAGGCACGTTCCGTGATCGATGGTGCCGAGGATCCCTGCACGGATGTGGGTAATGCGGACGACTACCTCGCCGATGCCGAGGCTGCCTTCGAGGAAGAGGATTTCGAGGAAGCCGAGGAACTCGCCGGTCGCGCCGCCGATACGGCGGAAGATGCGCTCTCGGAGTGCTATCGCGAGTATGCACGCGAGTGCATGGACAAGGTCGGCGAGTACACCGAACTGACCTCGGATCAGCGGAGCATGAAGGACGATGCCGAGTCCGCCTATGAAGCCGGTGATTATCGTGAAGCCTACGAGCTTTGCCGCGAACTCCATGCCGAGCTGAAGGAAGCCACCATGAGCTACACTGTTGAGCGTGGTGACTCCCTGTGGCGGATTTCCGGCAAGTCGGACATCTACGATGATCCCTACCAGTGGCCGCTGATCTATCGGAAGAACTCCGACAAGATCGAGGACGCGGACCTGATCTTCCCGGACCAGGAGTTCAGCATCGACAAGAACCCGACCGCCGATCAGCGTGACATGGCGCGTGATCACGCCCGGACCCGCGGTGAGTGGGAGCTGGGTCGCGTCGAGGACTCGGATCGGGATTACCTGGACCGCGCTCGCGACTGACGCGGCACCCGGTTTACCGGTAAGTGAAAAGGGCCCTGCGGGGCCCTTTTCTTTTGGGAGCCTTTGGGAGAGCTTGGATCAATCCGGTAATTTCGGGCAGTATTTCCGGGACATACTGGTTTTGACATGATCCGGCGCACGCAAATCAGTGCTGCCCGCGAGTCTCATTGCCTTGGGGCTGACTGCGCAAACAGGGAGGCAGGATGGCTGAGCAGGAAGAAGTCGTATGTCAGCGTTGCATCGTCTCGGGGCGGGTCCAGGGCGTTTTCTACCGCGCCACGACCCGGGATCAGGCCCGGCAGCTGGGTATCAGGGGCTGGGCACGCAATCTTCCGGACGGACGGGTTGAAGTGCTGGCCTGTGGTGCACCGGATGCGGTGGAACAGCTCTGCGCATTCCTCTGGCAGGGTCCGCCTGCCGCGGAAGTGGATGCGGTCGAATGTGAGAGTGTGGCAGTGGAAGATGTCGAGCCGGATGGGTTCCGCACGGGATGATCAATCCACGTCAGTCAGCCGCGGAACCAGTGTTCTGACAGGGCGGTATAGACCAGACTGGGATAGCGACGGCTGCCCAGGCTGCCGTTGTAGCGGGCAAGGGCATTGGTCAGGTCACCATCCTCCTTGTCCAGGTAATGCCGCAGGATGGTGCAGCCCATCCTCAGATTGGTCTCGATATCAAAAAGGTTGTCGTCCGGCCGTCCGATTTCATCCAGCCAGAAGGGCATGATCTGCATCAGTCCGCGCGCACCCACCTCGGACACCGCAAAGCGGTCGAAGTAGCTTTCCACATGGATGACGGCCAGGACCAGTTCCGGTTCCAGGTCCACCCGGGTGGCCTCTGCGTGGACCTTGCGCAGGAGCCGGAGGCGTTTTTCCTCGTCCTCGATGATGTGTTCCATCCGGTTGGACATGTCCATCAACCAGACCTGAGCTTCGAAGCGATCCGAAAAGCTCGTGCTTTCCTCAACCGCGTCCTTCAGGGCGGAACGCAGCTCATCGTCCGGACTCTGGCCCGCCGAGTCCGTTTCCGCCCCGGGCGTGCCGGAAAACGCCAGGCCCAGGACAAGGATGCCGCAAAGGATGTGATGCCGGACTGCGATCATGTTCACGAAAGCCGTGTGACCAGTTCCTTCACCACCGAATCATAGTCCAGCTCCACGGATTCCTCATCCCGTCGACCACGGTATTCCACCTTGCCTTTCTCGAGGCTGCGCTCGCCCAGGACCACGCGATGAGGAATACCAATGAGTTCATTGTCGGCGAACTTGACGCCGGGTCGGGCATCGCGGTCATCCATGAAGACCTCGATGCCTTCCGCAGCGAGGGCTTCATGCAGCGCCTCCGCTGCCTCCCGGACCTTCTCCGAACGCTGTATGTTGATTGGTATCAGGCTGATCGCAAAGGGCGCGATCGGCGCGGGCCAGATGATGCCGGCCTCGTCGTGATTCTGTTCGATGGCCGCCGCGACGATGCGGGACACGCCAATGCCGTAGCAGCCCATCTGCATGGGCCGCTCGCGACCGTCCTCGTCCAGCACGGTGGCACCCATGGACTTGCTGTAGGTGTCTCCGAGCTGAAAGATGTGGCCCACTTCGATGCCACGCGACATTTCGAGCTTGCCGCCGTCGCATTCCGGGCAGGCTTCGCCCGGGCGCACCTGGCGCAGGTCCGCGGTCGGGGGCAGGGGGACATCCCGATCCCAGTTGAGGTTGATCCAGTGGTGATCCGCCCGGTTGGATCCGGATGAGAAGTTGCTTGCGCCGGCCGCTCGATGATCCACCCGAACCGGCAGTTGCTCCGGGAGTCCCTTCGGCCCGATGAAGCCCCTGGGTACGCCGGTGGCCTGCAGGGCCTCCTCGGCGGTGGCAAGACGCACTTCATCCACGTCCAGCGCGTGCGCGGCCTTGACCGGATTGAGCTCATCGTCACCGCAAAGAAAGAGCACCGCGGGTTCATCCTCGTCAGTCATGACCACCACGCTCTTGACGATCCGCTCCGTGGGCAGATCCAGCATCCGGGCCTGTTCCTCCACCGTTTCGATCGATGGGGTGGCCTTCTCCTCGGCGGTCTCCGGTGCCTGTTCGGACAGGGGTGCCGGTCGGCTCGAGGCCAGTTCGGTGTTGGCGGCATAGGAACAGGCGCTGCAGGAAGCGATCTCGTCTTCCCCGGATTCAGCCAGAACATGGAATTCCTGGGAGACGCTGCCGCCAATCGCACCGCTGTCCGCGGCCACCGCCCGGAAATCAAGACCGAGGCGTTCGAATATCCGGCTGTAGGCGGTGTACATGTCCTCATAGGTGGCGGCCAGACTGTCGGAATCGAGATGGAAGGAGTAGGCATCCTTCATCACGAATTCGCGCGCACGCATGACACCGAAACGCGGGCGGATTTCGTCGCGAAACTTGGTCTGGATCTGATAGAAGTTCACCGGCAACTGGCGGTAGCTGCGCAATTCATCGCGCGCCATATCGGTGATCACTTCTTCGTGGGTCGGGCCAAAGCAGAATTCGCGCTCGTGCCGGTCCCGCAGCCGCAGCAGCTCGGGTCCATACTTCTCCCAGCGTTCCGATTCCTGCCACAGTTCCGCCGGTTGCACCGCGGGCATCAGCATTTCCACGGCGCCGGCCCGGTTCATTTCCTCCCGGACGACCTGTTCCACCTTGCGCATGACCCGCAGCCCGAGCGGCATCCAGGTATAGAGCCCGGCGGCGAGGCGCCGGATCATGCCGGCGCGCAGCATGAGCTGGTGGGAGATTATTTCGGCGTCCGCGGGGGTTTCCTTGAGAGTGAACAGGGGGAACTGGGAGGCCTTCATTCCGATGCCCTTTTTTCCGGATTGCAGATGGGAGAGCGCCGCCCCGGGCGTATTCCCGGCCGCGGCGAACCTGCCCATTCTAACCTCGCGGCCCTCGAATCTACAGGGCGGTGCTTGAAAAGCAGGCGCCACGGCAGTAAGTTACGCCGCCCTTCCCGGTGTCCGCGAAGCCGTGCCCGGGAAGCTTGATCCAGGAATCCTTGATTCGGTGAATCTCTGATCAGGTCACCCGATCCCTGGTCGTTTTCTGACAACCCACTCCGGAGCGCCCATGCAGCGCTGGTATGACAAGGATCTCGACCGTGGCCCGCTGAAAGATCGACGGATCGCGGTGTTCGGCTACGGTGCCCAGGGGCGCGCCCAGGCCCTCAATCTCCGGGATGCGGGACATGCCCCGGTGGTGGCCCTGCGTGAGGGATCGGCGAGTCGCGCCGACGCCGAGGCCGCCGGCCTGAGTGTCATGACCCCCGCCGAAGCGGCCGGGTGGGCCGATGTGGCGGTCATGCTGGTGCCGGATACCGTGCAGCCGGAACTTTATCGCGAGGTACTCGAGCCCGGCCTGTGCGAAGGGGCGGCGCTGGTATTCGCCCACGGCTATGCCATTCATTACGGCCACATCCGGCCGCGCCCCGATCTCGATGTGATCATGAGCGCACCGCTCGGCATCGGCGAACAGGTACGCGAAACCTTCGAGCGCGGTGCCGGTGTGCCGGCCATGGTCGCGGTGCAGCAGGACGCGACCGGCGCGGCCTGGCCTCTGGCGCTCGCTTATGCCGGTGCCGGCGGTCACGGACGCGCCGGAGTACTGGAGACCAGTTTCCGGGAGGAAACCGAAACCGACCTGTTCGCGGAGCAGGCGGTCCTGGTCGGAGGGCTCAGCGAGTTGATCCGCGCAGCCTTCGACACCCTGGTCGAGGCCGGGTACCAGCCGGAAATCGCCTATTTCTGCTGTCTGCACGAGGTCAAGCTCATTGCCGACCTGATCCATCGCCGCGGCATTGTCGGCATGCGCGAGTCCATCTCCGAGGTGGCTGAACTGGGGGCGGCGCTGCAGGGGCCGAGAATCGTCGGTGAACCCAGCCGACAGGCGATGCGCGAGGCGCTTGAGGCCGTGCGCTCCGGCGATTTCGATCTCGAGCTGTCGCGTGAGCATGGGGATGATTTCCGTCGCCTGCGTCGCTGGCGGGACCATGATCGCGAAGCGCTGATCGAGCGGGTGGGCGCGGAACTGCGCGGCATGATGCCCTGGCTCGAGCCCGGCAAGGGGTCCTCGAATGGTTCGTGAAGGACGCGTGATCGCGTTCGAGGCCTGGCCGTTTATCTTGCTCGGCCTGTGTCTTGCACTGCTTGGCTGGTTCTTCCTCGGGCCTCTCGCGGGCCTGGGGGCACTCGTGCTGGTCGTGCTGTGCCTGATCTATTTCCGTGATCCGCGTCGCCCGGTTCCCGCCTCTCCCCGGGCCGTTCTGAGCCCGGTGGATGGCGTCGTGACCGGCATCGAGACCAATGAAGACGAGGACGGCAGCTGGCTGGTCATCCATCTGAGTGTCGACCGGTTCGGGGCCTGGTCCTTCCGTTCACCGACCGAGGGCAAGGTCATGGGCCTGCGTCCCGTGTCCGGCCAGGATGGCCGTGGCCTCTGGCTGCGGACCGACGAGAATGACGACATCACTGTCGGCCTGGCGGGGCCGGCACGCCCGGCCTGGGTACGGCCGGTGGCATTCGCCAGCGTGGGCGAGCGCCTCGCCCAGGGCCAGCGTTCCGGCTATCGCCGCCTCGCGCACACCGCACGCGTCGCGGTACCGCTCAATTCCCTGTTGCGGGTCGCGGCGGGTGAACGGGTGAAGGCGGGCACGGACATACTCGCCGAACTCGTACACGATTAGTGGGCCTCAACTTCCCTCAGCGCAAACTGCGGACGTGATTTTTTCGGGTTCGGACCCTTCGGTCC
Organism: Natronospiraceae bacterium; assembly: GCA_007133205.1. GTDB lineage: Bacteria > Pseudomonadota > Gammaproteobacteria > Natronospirales > Natronospiraceae > SLND01. The sequence continues at coordinate 17,363 of SLND01000122.1, forward strand.
CGGTGACGGTGGGATGATCCGGCCTTTATCGCCGACAGGGTATTCCAGGATCGCTGTAAATCCTTCCATGGACGCTCTGAGTGCGCCATCCATGGCGCACACAGTCCTGGAATACCCTGTCGGCGCCAGGCCTTCTCAACGCGTATTCCGCGTTCGAGCGGAGCGCCACCGTCACCGGTGCTGAAAGGTCCGAATCCCGAGGAACCACTGATCCGTCCATTCGTGCCTGCAGGCGTGAACAGGCTGATCCGAGGTTCCCACGCAGGAATGGAATCGTGCCCGAATCTGCCCCATGGCCCACCAGCGAGGCGCGGGACAGGCTCATGCCGTGTCAAGCGGCGCCGGTCATGGCAAGATTGGGCAGGCGCTGGAGTGAGCGCAGTGAGCCTGGCGGACCCTGGTTCGACAGACCCTGATTGGGAGGAGAGACCGTGAACAAGCGCAAGCGCGCCACCAGAAGCCGGCCGGGGACTGCGCGGCTGCGCCGCAAGCGGGGCATCTATCTGTTGCCCAACCTGTTCACCACCGGCGCCATGTTCGCCGGCTTCTTCGCCATCATCTCCGCCATCGATGGACATTTCCAGGCGGCCGCGGTGGCCGTGTTCGTGGCCTTCGTGCTGGACGGTCTGGATGGCCGGGTGGCGCGCCTGACCGGCACCGAAAGCGAATTCGGCCAGGAATTCGACAGCCTCTCCGACATGATCTCCTTCGGACTGGCGCCGGCCATCATCGTGCACCAGTGGGGCATGGGAGTGCTCGGGGAGGCCCCCTGGTGGTGGTGGACCCAGCTGAGCTGGCTGATCGCCTTCTTTTTCGCGGTCGCCGCCGCCCTCCGCCTGGCCCGCTTCAATACCCGGACCGAGACTACCGACCGGCGATTCTTCCAGGGCCTGCCGAGCCCCTCGGCGGCCGCGAACGTGGCCGGGGTGGCCTGGGTCCTGAGTGCCTTCGAGTTTTCCGGGCTGTGGACCGTGATCCCGGTGTATCTGCTGGCAGTCGCTTCCGGCGCGCTGATGGTGAGCAGCATCAGCTATTACAGCTTCAAGGATCTCGACCTGACCTCGGGCAGGGTGCCCTTTACCTACGCCATCCTGATCCCGATGGTATTCATCCTGATTGCCCTGGCGCCGGCACAGGTCCTGTTCTCCGGTTTCTTCCTGTATCTGCTCTCCGGGCCCGCCCTGGCCCTGTGGCGACGCGGACGGCGGCGTGGCGGGCCACGCAAGGGCCATGAGCCGGCATCCGGGGAATCGGGTGGAGAGGAAGGCAATGGATGAGGGGCGGCGCCGGGCGTACCTGAAGGCCATGGGCATCACGCCCTGGGTCTTGCGTGAGGCCCCGGAGCCGGCCGGGTCGGCGGTGCTGCAGGATGAAGGTGAAGCATCGCCCGTTCCTGAATCCGAAGCCCCGGCTCGTCCCGAAATGCCGGTACCAGAAAGTGACACATCCGGTCTGGACTGGGAGGCACTGACCGAGGCAGTACGTGACTGCCGGCGATGTCCGCTGCATGCCGGCCGGACCCAGGCGGTATTCGGGGTGGGGAACCCGGATGCCGACTGGCTGTTCGTCGGCGAGGCCCCGGGGCGCGAGGAAGATCGCCTGGGTGAGCCCTTCGTCGGGCGTGCCGGGCAGTTGCTGGATGCGATGCTGGCGGCTGCCGGGCACTCGCGCCAGGAGGTCTATATCGCCAACATTCTCAAATCCCGTCCACCCAACAATCGTGATCCGGAGCCGGAAGAGATCGCGGCCTGCCTGCCCTGGCTGCGCCGGCAGATTGAACTGGTCCGGCCCCGGGTGATGATGCTGGTGGGGCGTATCGCGGCCCAGACCCTGCTGGAAACCACCAGCCCCCTGGGACGGCTGCGCGGGCAGGTGCACCAGGTTCCCGAGCTGGGTATTCCGGCGGTGGTGACCTATCACCCGGCCTATCTGTTGCGCAGTCCGCAGCAGAAACCGAAGGCCTGGGCCGACCTGTGTCTCGCCCTGGATGTCCTGGAAGGACGGCAATGAGTCAGGTGCGGGAAGAGGAGTCCGCGATCACGATCCGCCCCATGCAGAGCACGGATCTGGCCCGGGTCGCGGATATCGAGAAGCGCGGATACGCCTTTCCCTGGAGTGAGAACATCTTTCGTGACTGCCTGAGGGCAGGCTATTCCTGCTGGGTTGCCGAGGCCCGGCACTGCGTGGCCGGCTATGCGGTCCTCTCCGTGGCTGCCGGCGAATCCCATGTACTCAATATCTGCATCGATCCGGCCTGGCAGCGTCTTGGCCTGGGTAGACAGCTGATGCAGCACCTGATGGCCCGTGCGCACGAATACGGAGCGCGAAGAATGTTGCTGGAAGTCCGCCCGTCCAACGAGGGCGCCCGCCGTCTCTACCATGAGCTGGGTTTCAACGAGATCGGCCTGCGCCGTGCCTATTATCCGGGCAAGGGCGGCATGCGCGAGGATGCGCTGGTGCTGGCCATGGAGCTGCCCGCGCGCCATCAGGGCGAGGGTGCCTGACAGCTCGCCGATAGCGCCTGTTAACCCGGTGACGCATGTTAGTATGCGCGCCTTTCTCTCCAGCCAGAAATGAAATCCGTGTCAAAGCCATTCCCCAGAAGAACCTTCGCCATCATCTCCCATCCCGATGCGGGCAAGACCACGCTGACCGAGAAGCTGTTGCTCTTCGGTGGCGCGATCCAGCTTGCGGGTACGGTCAAGGGGCGCAAATCCGCCCGCATGGCCACCTCCGACTGGATGAAAATGGAGCAGGAACGCGGCATCTCGGTGACTTCCTCGGTGATGCAGTTCCCCTACCGGGAACGCATGGTCAATCTCCTCGACACCCCGGGGCACGCGGATTTCTCCGAGGATACCTACCGGGTCCTGACCGCGGTCGACTCGGCCATGATGGTGATCGACTGTGCAAAGGGCGTGGAGGAACGGACCATCAAGCTGATGGAGGTCTGCCGTCTGCGGACCACGCCCATCTACACCTTCATCAACAAGCTCGACCGTGAAGGCCGGGATCCGATGGAATTGCTCGACGAGGTCGAGCGGGTGCTGAGTATCCGCTGTGCGCCGGTCACCTGGCCCATCGGCATGGGCAAGAGCCTGAAGGGCATCTACCACCTCCACGAAGACCGGATCTACGTCTATGAGCCCGGCGAGGACGGCGCGCTCGGTTCCCACCGCAGCATCGAGGCTCTGGATTCGGACGAGGCACGGAGCTTTCTGGGCGACGACTACACCGATTTCGTCGAGGAAGTGGAACTGGTGCGCGGGGCGACCCCGGATTTCGATATTGAGGCCTATCTCGCCGGCAAGCTCACGCCGGTATTCTTCGGCTCGGCCGTGAGCAATTTCGGCGTGCGCGAATTGCTGGACAGTTTCGTGGACCAGGCCCCGGGGCCGAGCCCGGCGGCAACCACGGTCCGGACCGTGGAGCCGGAGGAGGACAAGCTCAGCGGCTTCGTATTCAAGGTTCAGGCCAACATGGATCCCGCGCACCGGGACCGGATCGCCTTCATGCGGGTCTGCTCGGGGCGTTTTCGCCAGGGCATGAAGCTGCATCACGTACGCATCGGCAAGGACGTCAAGATCAGCCGAGCGCTCACCTTCATGGCCGGTGGCCGTGACGAAGCCGA
>SLND01000140.1 GCA_007133205.1 Natronospiraceae bacterium
CCAGCATGTCGGCTTCATCGAAATGATCGGCCTCGAACAGGCGATCACGTATCTGTCCCTGGCGCGCGCCGGCATCGTAGCCGCCGTCGCCGATCATGCGCAGATGCTCGCCGCCGGCGACCCGGGCATTGGCGGACCACAGCCGGCCGTGCGGCGGATCCACCACCCGCGGATAGGCCTCGGGATCCAGAAAGCCTTCCCAGGCGGTAAATTCGGATGATTTCGGCAGGCGCTTGCCGGCCTCGATCCAGTCCCCGCGCTTCGGCAGGGCCCCGGCAATGGTCCAGCCGATCCGGCCTTCGGCATCCGCGATCAGCACATTCTGGGGCGGAATACCCGCGGTGGCGGCGGTAGCCAGGCCTTCCTCGAGATCATCTGCCTTTTCCATCGCAAGCAGATTCATGTTGACCGCCTCCGGTGAGGCACCGGTCCAGACCAGCGCGTGCCTTTCCTCACCGACTTCCACCACCGGTCCCCAGGAGCTTGTGCTCACCTCCATGCAATAGGCGTCAGCCCGCCGCACTTCGATGCATTCCTCATGCTCTTGCAAAGCCCGGGAACCGGTCGGCGTCAGGTAATGGCCCTCGTTGTCGGGATCTTCCTCCAGCCGAACCCGGGTAGAGAAATGGCCGTAACTATTGGTAAAGGTCCAGGCGAGGTGGCCATTGCTCCCGACCACCATGGCCGGGGCACCCGGCAAGGTAATGCCCACCACCTCGCGCGATTCCTCGCCCTTGTCAAGCTTCCACTGCATGCGATACCAGGTGTTGGGCAGGGACAGACCCAGGTGCATGTCCCCGGAGAGCAGGGCCTCATCCCCGGGAGAAAGATCCCCCGACACCGCCCAGTTGTTGCTGCCCAGCGGGTCCACCATATCGCGCTTGAAATCCTCCCACTGCAGGAAGGGCGCCTCCTCCAGCTCCCGCGCATCGAATACCTCGGGGCCGGGCGGACTGGGCGGGCCGACCCAGGGCTCCTCGATCAGGGGCGCATCCATGGGATCGGGTCGTGGCAAGAGAAAGTCGATGGTCTCTTGCGGCAAGTGCCGCGCCAGACGATCCAGCACCAGGTCACGATTGGCCTCGGCATCGTTGAGATAAAAGCCCATGGCCATCACCACCAGGGCCATGTCCTCCGGCTGCCAGGGCTCGGGACGAGCACCCAGGAAAAGGTATTCCGGTGGCCGTGCGCCGAGTTTCTCCACGCCCGAATTGACCCCTTCGGCGTAGGCCTCCGCCAGCGCACGCTGATCCGAAGGCATGTCGGCAAGCATCGATTCGGCAACCCGGCGCAGGCGCCAGCGCCGGGCCTGGCGATCCAGCGGCAGGATCTCGCCACCCACCAGGCCGGCCATCTCCCCTGCTGCCGACCTGCGCAGGATGTCCATCTGCAGAAAGCGCTCCTGTCCGTGCAGAAAGCCGGTGGCAAAGGCAAGATCGCCTCGATCCGCCGCTTGGATCGTGGGCACGCCCTGCTCGTCCCGGGTGATCTCGACCGGCTCATTCACCCCCGCCACCGCCAGCGTGCCATCGGTCTCGGGCAGACTCGCCCGGAGCAGCAGCCAGACAGCGACCGCCCCCAGGATGATAACCACGCCCAGCCCCGCCAGGGTCCACTTCAGAACACGTCCCATGTCTGCCCTCCCAGTTTGCTAGTCGGTCTCATTTCACCGCCATTCATGACTGATGTCATCCCCGATCGGTGACAACCCCCACTGCCGCCGATGGGTCGAGGCGGGCCATTCTCACAGCACGTCGACGCAACAAGGCCACAAAGGAGGGAACATGACCGGGGACACGCTAAGCGAGAAACCGCTGGTACGGCTGGAGCAGGTTGACTGCCGGCGCGGCGGACGCGAAGTCCTCAAGGGCCTCGACCTGGAAGTTCATGCCGGCGAGGTCTTTACCCTGCTGGGGCCCAACGGGGCCGGCAAGAGCACCACGGTGAGCCTGATCCTGGGCCTGCTGCGACCCGCACGGGGAAGGATTTCGGTCCTCGGCCATGCTCCGGGCAGCCTGGCCGCCCGCCAGGCCACCGGCGCCATGCTTCAGGCGGGCTCGGTGCCGGTCGGGCTACGCGTGCGTGAACTTGTCGAGCTGGCCCGAGCCGGCTACCCGGATCCGGTACCCGAGCGCGAACTGGCCGACCTGGCCGGTCTCGACGGACTGCTGGGACGCGACTGGGACCGGCTCTCGGGCGGGCAGAAACGGCGCGTCCTGCTCGCCATGGCGCTGGCCGGCAATCCCCGGGTGCTGTTCCTCGACGAGCCCACGGCGGGCCTCGACGTGCCCGCCAAGCGCGAGCTCTGGAACACCATCGACGCGCTGCGCGAGGCCGGACGCGCAGTGTTGCTCGCGACCCATGACATGACCGAGGCCGACGCCCTCACCGACCGCGTGCTGCTCCTGCAGCACGGCCAGGCGGTCGCGCTCGACAGTGCCGACGGGTTGCGCGAACGCATTCCCGACCGGCGCGTGCGCTGCCGCACGGCGCTCTCCCCTACGGAGGTCGCCGACTGGCCGGAGGCCGGACATGTACGCCGCCACGAGAAACGCCTGGAGATCCTTACCCCCCAGGCGGAGCGTCTGGTCGCGCGAATGCTCCGGACCGACCCTGAGCTGAGCGAACTGGAAGTACGTGCAGCAAGCCTGGAAGAGGCCTTCATGCATCTCACCGATCACGAACAGAACACACGGGAGGCGGCATGATGTTTTCCGCAATGTTCAATGATCTCTCTCGCTGGCGGGGCCTGTACACCGAAGCCCGTGTCGAGTGCCGACGTGACCTGCGCATGCCGGACACCCTGATCGCGACCCTGAGCTTCCCGGCCTTCTTCTATGCCGTCTTTGCGCTGATGTTCGACTTTGGCGGCGATGAGTTCGATGGTGCCACCTACCTGCTCGCCACCCTGGGCGCGGTGGGTGTCATTGCCCCGGCAATGCTCGGCTGTGCCACCGTGCTTGCCAACGAACGCCGCAGCGGCTGGCTGGAACTGCGCCAGGCACTGCCCCTGCCCGCCGGCGGCTGGCTTCTCGCCAAGCTCACTTCCACGCTCATGCTCGCCCTGCTGGCCCTGGTTCCGCTGATCCTGCTGGCAACGGTATTCGCTGGCGTGCGGCTGCCGCTGACCGACTGGTTTGGCCTGGTGTCCACGCTGCTCGCCGGCCTGGTCCCCTTCGCCATTCTGGGACTGGCCATCGGGCGCTACGGCACCGAGCGCGGTGCGGGTGCGCTGGCCAACCTGATCTTCCTGCCCATGATCTTCTTCTCCGGGCTGATGATCCCGGTGGCCATGTTCCCGGAGCCGGTAAAACAGCTCGCCATCTGGTTGCCGGCCTTCCATCTCGGTGAATTGGCTCTGCACCAGATGGGCATGCGCGAAGGAAGCACCGCGGGACACTGGCTGGCACTGGCGACCTGGAGCGGGATCGGCGTCGCCGTGGCCCTGGCACCCGTGTGGTGGCCCCGCGGCGGATTCCCATTGCAGCGGTCAACCAGAACAGTGGTAAAGGATCAATGACGACGCGATTGCGTAAACTGTGTCCCGGCCATGACCGAACGGCAATGAGATGAGGTGTGCCATGCGCGTTTTCAGAAACACCATTGCCAGGGGATTGCGAGCCATCCACCGGCGGCTGGTACCGGATGACCCGGAGATTGGCTGGACGGCTTATCTCTGGCTGATCTACCTGCTGTTCTTCTTCCTGGAATGGTTCTACCGGCCCGTGGGCACGCTGGAACTCGCAATCAGCCTCCCGGCGGTGGCGGCCTTCCTGGTGCTCTACTTCCTGGGTTTCTGGGTGCGTGGCAACACCGAGCTCTGGATCGCCGCCGGGATGACCGCGCTCGGCCTGATCACGGCACCCTTCAACAGCGGTGCGATGGTCTTCTTCATCTTCGCGGTGGCATCGGTGGCCACGCTCCCGGACCGGCGCAAGGCCTTTGCCGCCATGGGTCTGATCATCGCCCTGCTGCTGGCAAGCGCGGCCCTGGTGCAGCCCTCACCGGTTTACTGGGCCGTGGGCACCCTGATCTGTATCACCGTGGGCGCGGCCAACCTCTTCCATGCCCGCCGTTTCCGAGAGACCCGGGAACTGGAACTGGACCAGGCCGAAGTACGGCAACTGGCCCGCATGCGCGAGCGCGAACGCATTGCCCGCGACCTCCATGATCAACTGGGTCAGAGCCTCTCGCTGGTGAGTCTCAAGGCCCAGCTTGCCCGGGCGCTGGTGCGGCGAGATCCCGAGCGCGCCGAAAATGAGCTGAAGGAGATGGAGGACAACGCCCGCCAGGCCCTGGAGCGCATGCGCGAGACGGTGCGCGGCTACCGCCAGACCGATCTCGCCTCGGAGCTGGCCTCGGCCCGGCTCGGCCTCGCCTCCGCCCACGTGCGCTTCGAGTATTCACCCCCGCCCGAAGACCTGCCGCGCCGGATCGACCAGGAAATGGCACTGGTGCTGCGCGAGGCGGTGACCAATGTTCTGCGCCATTCCAATGCCACCCGTTGCCGGGCGGATTTTGCGCGCAATGACTATATGCTTGAATTCCGCTTCCGGGACAACGGGCGAGTCGGTGAGCTGAAAGAAGGTGGGGGACTGACAGGCATGCGCGAGCGGCTGCAGGCACTGGGTGGCGATTTCAGTATCCAGACCAATTCCGGGGTGCAGCTTGTGGCACGACTCCCGATCCGGGACGAGGCGCCACCGGACGAGGCAGCGGAGCGAACGGCATGATCCGGATCCTGTTGGTGGAAGACCAGACCATGGTGCTCGGGGCACTGGCCGCCCTGCTCGAACTGGAAGACGATATCGAGGTGGTCGGCCGTGCCCCCGACGGCAGCTCGGCGCTGAAGGCAATCGGGGAGCAGAACCCGGACATCGTGGTCACCGATATCGAGATGCCGGGCATGGATGGTCTGACACTGGCTGCCGAACTGCGCGAGCATCATCCCGAGATCCGGACCGTGGTCCTGACCACCTTCGCCCGCCCCGGCTACCTGCGCCGGGCCATGCAGGCCGGGGTACGCGGCTACCTGCTCAAGGATGGCCCGGCCGAGGAACTGGCGGATGCCATCCGGCGGATTGCCCAGGGCGGGCGGGTGATCGCTCCCGAGCTGGCGGCCGAGGCCATGGAAAGCGAAGACCCGCTCACAGAACGCGAGCGCCAGGTGCTGCGCCTGGCCGGCGAGGGCCATACGGCACGCGATATCGCCGCACAGGTGTATCTGAGCGAGGGCACGGTACGCAATTACCTGTCCGAGGCCATGGCCAAGCTCGGCGCGACCAACCGGATCGAGGCGGTCAACATCGCCCGCGAACGTGGTTTATTGTGACGGGCATGAGCAACCTCCCGCAGAGGCGCGGAGAAAAGCAATGCCTGATGCGGGCAGGTTGCTGTCAGAGGTGACTTCACCATCGATCAGACGCAACGCCTTCGATCCGAGGCCAATTTTTGACACGAAGATCACGAAGGAGAAACCAAGAGCACGAAGAAACCACAATAATGCTTCGTGCACTTCGTGTTCAAAATGCGCGCCGGGAAGAAAGCTCCGCGACTCAGCGCCTCTGCGGGAATCCTTCACCAAGCACGAAACCCGAACAAGGCCATGTAAACGAACATGCTGATCTTCCAGTACGGCTCCAATCTCTCCAGTGTCCGTCTCAACAGTGAGCAGCGGCTCGGCGGCGCGGCGCGCGTGGTCGGGATCGCTTGTACCGAGCAGCCCTATCGTTTCCGCTTTCCGGTCTGGGGTGGCATCAACGGCTGTGCCGCTGCCGGGATCCTGCCGGGGGGTGAGCAACCGGTCTGGGGGGTGATCTATGCCATCCCCGAGGAACGGGTAATCCATGGCGGCGGTCCCGGGCCCACCCTGGATGCGATCGAGGACGAGGGTTGCGACTACCGCCGTGGCCCGATCGACCTGCGCCTGGCGAATGGAGGCCGACCGGATGAGGAAGTCCACACCTATCATCCCCGCGACCCGCGCGAGGACCTTGTGACGGAATGGCATTATGTCCGCCACATTCTCACCGGGGCACTGGAGCATGAACTGCCCCGGGACTATGTCCGCCAGATTGCCGATCGGGCCATCGACAACAATCCAGCCCTGGCCGGACCGGTCCACCGGCACCTGGTCCAGGCACTTGGCCCAGGCCTGAAATCGCCTGTTTCAGGGAATTGATGCCCGAATTACATAGGCGTAGGCTAGAGCAATTCGCATATCCGGGGGTTCGGCATGTGGTTACCGATCACCAGCCTCTACGCAGCGCTGGGCATCCTCGTGTATCTCGCGCTCGCGGCCCACGTCTCACGGGTCCGGCGCGAGGA
>SLND01000042.1 GCA_007133205.1 Natronospiraceae bacterium
CTGCGCATCCATATGAGCAGCGTGGAAATCCGGGTTGATGGCGAGGGGGGCGAGGACCGGGTGTTCCAGCAGGCACTCGAACGCATGGAGCTTCGCGAAAGCGAACCGCTCAATCACCAGCACTATGAGCAGGCCCGCTCGCGGCTGCTCGAAATCGCCTCGCGCCGAGGATACCTGGAAGCCCGGTTTACCGAGCGCACACTGCTGGTGGACCCGGAGCTGGGTTTCGCCCAGGCGCGGCTGGTAATGGACAGCGGGCCGCGCTATTTCTTCGGCGAGGTCGAGATCAAGCAGGACATCCTCGATGACGATTTCGTTCGGCGCTACGTGCCCTTCGAAACCGGCGAACCCTTCGATGCCGACCGCTTGCTCGGCCTGCAATACGGGCTCGGTGACAGTGAATACTTCAGTTATGTCGACATTCGTCCACGTCGTGACCTGGCCACCGAGGACCGCCAGATTCCGATCCAGGTGGAAGCCAGTGCACGGGCCAAGCACCGCTATCAGGTGGGGCTGGGTTACGGCACCGATACCGGCCCACGGGTCTGGGCACGCTGGGAGAACCGCCGGATCAACAATCGCGGTCACCGCGGGGTGCTCAATACCGAGTATTCCACCGTAAGGCGGCGGGCCGACCTGCGCTACATCATTCCGCTGGAAGAACCGACCAGGGAGCGGGTCACCGGGTCACTGACCGCCTCGCGCGAGGATCTCGGGGACATCGACAGCCGCCTGCTGCAGGTCGGGGTGGGCCGAACCACCATGCAGGGCCCCTACCAGCGAACCACCTTCGTGCGCCTGGAGCAGGAACGCTCGATCTTCAATCGGGACGAGGAAGACCTGTCGCGGCTGGTAGTGCCGGGGGTGATGTGGTCCCGGACCCGTGCGGATGATGCCATGCTTGCCAGGCGGGGACGCAGCGGGCAGTTCGAGATTCGCGGCGGCCACGAATCCATGGTCTTCACCGATACCAGCTTCTTGCGCGCCCACCTGCAACTCAAGCAGATACTGCCCCTGGGCGAGCGCAATCGGATTCATCTCCGGGGTGAACTGGGCTCGGTCTCGGCCGAGGACACCGGGGCACTCCCCGCCTCCCAGCGCTTCTTCACCGGGGGTGACCGTACCGTGCGCGGCTTCAGCTACCAGGACATCGGCCCGCGGGACGAGGACGGTCGCCGGGTCGGTGGGCGTTATCTGATGGTCGGAAGTGTGGAATTAGATCGCCGTCTGACAGGTCAATGGTATGGGGCGGTGTTCTGGGACGCGGGTAACGCGATGAACGAGCGGGGTGAGCGCCTGAAACAGGCCTTCGGGATCGGGGGACGATGGGCTTCCCCGGTCGGCATGGTACGCCTCGACCTGGCCCGCCCCCGGGACCGGGACGACGGCAACTATCGCATTCACCTGAGCGTGGGGCCGGACCTGTGAAGCGTGGTGGCGTACGCAAATGGCTGGTGATCGGCGCGGCGGGGACATTCACCGCCGCGGTGCTTGCCATTGTCTGGCTGCTCTACACCGAATCGGGCCTGAACTTCATCTGGAATCAGGCCGAATCTCATCTTCCGCAGGAGCTGTCGATCGAAGCCCTGTCGGGGCGGGCGACCGGACCGATCGAGATTCACGGGCTCCAGTGGCGAGACGAGGATATCGACCTTGCCCTGGAACGGGCCGAGATCGATTGGCGGCCGGGCCTGCTGCTGTTCGGCAGCCTGCATGCCGACCGGGTCGAGGCCCAGGGCCTGCGGGTCACCCTGATGGAAGACGACGCCCCCGCCGAACCGGAGGCTGAATTCGCCCTGCCCGAGTCGATCGGCCTGCCGCTTCGCCTGCGCCTGCGCGAACTGCTGCTGCAGGACGCGGAACTGCGGATGCCGGAGCTCGACGCCCCACTGCACATCGAGCGGCTTGCAACCGCCGGCACTTTTGCCGGCGAGCGGCTGCAGCTCGAACCACTCGATATCGACGGACCGGACCTGCGCTTTGCCGGCAAGGTCGATTTGCGGATGCGTGAGCGCTGGCCGGTGGAGCTTGCGGGGGACTGGGCCCTGGACCATGGCGATTTTCCCGCCCTGAGCGGTCGCACCAAGGTCCACGGCGATCTCGACGAATTGCATTTCGAGCAATCCCTCTCGCGGCCTTTCGAACTGATGGCCGAAGGGCAGGTCAATGACCCGCTCGAGTCATGGCGGGTGGATGCCCGTTTCGAGTTCGCCCACCTGGACCCGGCGGTCTTCGTGGATGACCCGCCGCCCGGGCGCTTCGACGGCCACCTGCGCCTGAGCGGCGATGCCGAGCGCATGCGCTCGCGCGGACGCCTGAACGCGGCGGACACCGATTACGGCAATCTCGCCCTGCAGATGGATGTGCTCGCGCCACTGGATCTCGACTGGATCGAGGCGCGCCAGCTCCACCTGATACATCGTGACCGCCCGCTCAATCTCGATTTCGCCGGCCGGATTGATCAGCCCCTGGGAGAACTGCCGAGTTTTGACGGCGCACTGGGCTGGACCGGCCTGGCCTGGCCGCTCGACGACGAGCCGAGCTACCGCTCCGAGGTGGGCAGTGCCCGGATCGAGGGCAATGTCGAGGATTTCCGCGCCGAGGTCAGTGCGCGGGTCGCCGGCACCTACGAGGACCAGGCCCTGTCCGGACAGCTCGAGGCCGATGCCCGGGGCTCGACCGAATACCTTGAGGCATTCGATTTTTCCCTGATTCTCGACCAGGGCCCCGAACTCGCGCTGGCCGGGAGTGCCGACTGGCGGCCGGAGGCAGCATTCGCGCAGGGCAGCTTCGAATTCAGCGGTGTGGATCCCGGACTGGTGCTGCCCGAGTGGCCGGGCAACCTGAATGGAGCCGGCGAGGGCCGGGTGCACTGGCCCGAGAGCGGGCTGGAAGTGGACCTGGATCTGGATCGTTTTGACGGGCGCATGCTCGGTGAGGATTTCGAGGCCCGGGGTGCGCTCCAGTATCGCCCCGAGGATCTGCGCCTGAGCGGCGTGGAAGTGCGGTCAGGCCCGGACCGCCTGCTGGCCAATGGCCGCCTGCGGGACCCGGATACCGGTGAGCGCAGTGATCTCGATTTCGAGCTCGAAATTGCGGATCTGTCGCGCTTTCCCGTCGAGGACCTGGGCGGACGCCTGGCGGCTGTCGGCGAACTGTCCGGCACGGTCGAACGACCGGACATCGCCCTGCGCCTCGATGCCGGGCAACTGCGCTATGGCGATGACCGAATCGGCCGGCTGGACCTGGATCTGGACCTGCGCGACGGCGGCTTCGGCGAGAATCGGCTGAGCCTGGAAACGCGCCGGCTGCAGCTTGCCGGCGAAGCACTGGACCGGCTGGATGTCAGCGGGCGCGGAAGCCGTGACGAGCACCGCCTGGCGGTGGAACTGGAACACGTCCAGGGCGAACTCGGGCTGATGTTCGCCGGCGCGCTGGATGAAGCGCTGAACTGGACGGGTCAGCTGGAAGACCTGCACCTGTTCAACCCCATTGCCGGGACCTGGACGCTCGCCGAGGCCGTTGCACTGAACTGGCAGGATCAGGTCGGACACCTGGATCAGGCCTGTCTCGCGCCCAAGCTCGGGGCCGGACTCTTCTGTCTCGAAGGCGAGGGTGATGCCGAGGGCCGCTGGTCGGTGACGGGCCTGGGCACGGGCCTGCCCCTGGCCATGCTGGTCGACACCGAGGACACCGGCCTGAACCTGTCGGGTGACATGGACCTGGAACTGGAAGCCGGGGACGACGGGGATGGACCGCGGGCGAACCTGCTGGTCTCGACCAGTCCGGCCTATCTCAGTCATCTCATGGACGAGGATGAAGACAGCCAGCTGATCATGGCACATGTCCTTGGAGGGCAGGCGGTGGCGCGCTGGCGGCCGGACAACGCCTGGGCCAGCATGAACATTCAGCTCGCCGACGGCGGCTTTGTGGAGGGCAATGCGGAGCTTGTGGACATGGCGGCGGGCACCCTCGACGGACGCATCGATGCCACCCTGCATGACCTCGCCCTGCTGCCGATCCTGATTCCGGAAATCGGGCGGGCCGGGGGCAGCATCACTGCGGGCCTCGATCTTGGCGGGGATCTCACCCACCCGATCATTTCCGGCGATATCCGCCTGCGCGAGGGCATATTGGGACTGCCGGATCTCGGCATCGTGCTGCGCGAGATAGACGCCGCATTGAGCGGGTCCGAGGAGCGGGTCAGCCTGTCACTCGAAGGCGAGTCGGGCGAAGGCCGGATCAGCGTGGCAGGTGAACTCGACCGGATCGAGGACGGCTGGTCCGGGGAGCTGGCCATCCAGGGGGAAGAGTTCCTTGCCGCCGACCTGCGCGAGGCAAGGGTGCGGATCAATCCGGACCTGACGCTGGGGATCACCGGGCGACGGATCGATGTCACCGGGGATCTGGAGATCCCCTGGGCGCGGATTCGGCCACGCGACATGGTGGGAGTGGTCCAGCCTTCGGCGGATGAAGTCATCGTCGGCGACATCCGCGACATGGAAGCCGAGGCGGCCGCGCGCTACAGCGTGCACAGCCGGGTGCGGACCGTGCTGGGCGAGGACGTGCATTTCCGGGGCTTTGGTCTGGAAGGCAATATCCGCGGCGATGTCACCACCACCGACGAGCCGGGTCAGCTCACCCGCGCGGTCGGTGAATTGCAGATTGTGGATGGGCAGTACGAGGCCTGGCGGCAACGACTGGAAATCGAACGGGGCCGGCTGCTCTATACCGACACCCCGATCACCGACCCGGCCCTGGATGTGCGCGCCGTCCGGCGGCCGCGCAATGTAATGGTGGGCGTGCAGGTCCGTGGCACCCTGCGCGAACCGACCATGGATCTGTTCTCGGAACCGGCCATGAGTGAGTCGGAACAGCTTTCCTACCTGCTGACCGGGATGCCGCTGACCGAAGCCGGCGAAGGTGAGCGGAACGTAGTGCGTGAGGCGGCAGCCGCGCTGCGCATGGCCGGCGGGGAGTATGTCGGCCAGCGCCTCGGTGACCGGCTCGGCGTCGACGATGTGTCGGTGGAGACCGGCGAGAGCCCGGACGAGACCACGGTGGTCCTGGGCAAATGGATTTCCTCCGACGTCTATGTCAGTTACGGCATCGGCCTGCTCGATGCTGCCAACGTCTTCCGGCTGCGCTACAACATCAGCCGCCGCTGGGACCTGGAAGCCCAGTCCGGCCCCCGCTCCGGCGCCGACTTCATCTACAGCCTCGAGCGCGGTTAATCCGATGTCGTTCCGTGCGCGGAGCCTCTTGCGGTTTCGATGGCTTCGTTATGACGGCGATTTTTGACACGAAGGTCACGAAGGAGAAAGAGAAGGGCACGAAGAAAATCTTTTCAATTAATTGAAGTTCTTCGCGTTCTTCTGTTTTCCCTTCGTGCACTTCGTGTTAGCTGACCGCCCATGATCACAGCGCGCAATGCCACACAAGGCATTGGCTTTCTCCGCGTCTCTGCGTCTCTGCGGGATCAAATCGATAGTGGTGTCGCCCTCGGAGACACAGGGGCTTCGTCGATACGGTGATCTTTAACACGAAGGTCACGAAGAATTCATCAAGGACACGAAGAAATCCCATTCAATTTCCAAATCGCTTCGTGAACTTCTGTTTCTCCTTCGTGCACTTCGTGTTAGCGGGCCGCGCCCGACCGAAGCCTGACAAGTGCGGGCCACCCCACCGGTTCCGCGACGCTCAGCCCACGGATTCCTTCACGGCAGCGCCGTTTTCCTGGCGCTGGGGCATGGGCACCACGGTCTTGATGCCGTCCACGTGCTCGGCGAGTGCATCACTCACATTGGCCCACATCGGATCGAGGATGAAGTCCACGCCCTCATGGCGAGCGAGCTTGGCTGCCGGCACGAAGTTGCCATCCCCGGAAATGAGGATGATCTGGTCCACCAGGCCCTTGTAGGCCAGTGAGGCAATATCGAGGCCCATGCGCATCTCGAGTCCACTCTGGCGGATGTCATAACGGAAGTCCGCTTCTTCCAGGTCATCTACCTCGATCTGGTCTTCCAGCAACTCCTCCATGGATTCACTCTTCAACTGCCAGCGGCTCTGCCACTCGTTGAGCTCGCCCATGCGCAGGGCGACCTTGCGCAGACGACGCAGGGCTTCATGGAAGCTGCGACGGAACTGGGCCAGACCGGTTTCGGCGAAATCCACGTCCCGCCCGGTCAAGGGATGCTTGACCGTGCCTTCAAAGGGCGCGCAGTCATAGACGAATATGCGGTAAAGATCCTCGGTACCGCGATCATC
>SLND01000034.1 GCA_007133205.1 Natronospiraceae bacterium
AGGTGATTGCCAACCGGGTCGGCAGTCCCGGCCACGGCAAGATGCTGGTTCCGGCAATGCCCGAGGGTATCGAACTGCTGGGCGCCGTCCCGCGCCACGAGGCCCTGTCCATTCCCGACCGGCACCTGGGCATCGTACAGGCAAGCGAACTCCCCGAGCTGGATGTTTCCCTGGATGCGGCCGCCAACGTGCTGGGGGAAGCCGGCCTCGCTCGACTCCCCGAGCCGGTCCGCCTGCAAAGCGAGCCGCCCGAGCCCGTCCCCCGGCTGCTTGAGGGCAGTCGCATTGCCATTGCTCGCGACGCCGCAATGGCTTTCATCTACCGGGCAAACACCGATCTGCTCGAAGCCATGGGCGCGGAACTGGAATTCTTTTCACCGCTCCGCGATTCTCGTCTGCCGGAGGCCGATGCCCTGTGGCTGCCGGGTGGCTACCCGGAGTTGCAGGCATCGGTGCTCGCCGGCAATCGGTCCATGCGCGAGGCCATTTCCCGGCATTACATGGCCGGAAAGCCTATCCTTGCCGAATGCGGTGGTCTGATGTACTGCCTCGATCAACTGGTGGACGAGGCGGGGCAGGCGCACCCCATGCTGGGACTGCTGCCAGGCCGCAGCGTGATGACCGGCAAGCTGATGGGCCTCGGCATCCAGTCACTGGAAATGGAAGCAGGCACGTTGCGTGGTCATACGTTTCATCATTCGCGTCTGGAAACCGACATGGAAGCGACAGCGCATACCCGGCGCGGGGCCTGGGATACTCCGGGCGAGCCGGTATTCACTCGGGACGGACTGACCGCAACCTATTTCCACGCCTATTTCCCTTCCTCGCCGCAAGCCACCGCGGCCCTGTTTCGAAAATAAGCTGCCGCGCAAGCAACCATGCCGACGCTGATGATTCAGGGCACCACCTCCGACGCCGGCAAGAGCACGGTGGTGGCGGGCCTTTGTCGCTGGCTTCATCGCCACGGCGTATCGGTGGCGCCCTTCAAGCCCCAGAACATGGCACTGAACAGTGCGGTGACTGAAGACGGCGGGGAAATCGGCCGCTCCACCGCGTTGCAGGCACAGGCCGCCGGTCTGGAAGCCCACAGCGACATGAATCCGGTTCTGCTCAAGCCCGAGTCCGACCGCGGCGCCCAGGTGATCCTGCGCGGACGGGTCCATGGTTCCATGGACGCGCATGAGTTTCATGCCTTCAAGGCCGAGGCCCGCGAATCGGTCCATGCCGCCTGGCGGGCACTGGCCGATCGCCATGAGTTCATTGTCGTGGAAGGGGCGGGCAGCCCGGCCGAGATCAACCTGCGCGAGAACGACATCGCCAACATGGGCTTTGCCGAGATGGCCGACTGTCCGGTATTGCTGGTGGGCGATATTGACCGGGGCGGGGTCTTTGCACAATTGGTCGGCACCCTGGAGGTTCTGCCGCAAGAGGAAGCGGAGCGCATCAAGGGCTTCATCATCAATCGCTTTCGCGGAGATCGGCGCATGCTGGGCGATGGGCCAGCCTGGCTGGAACAGCGTACCGGCCGGCCGGTGCTGGGTGTCCTGCCCTGGCTCGACGGGCTTGTCCTGGATGCCGAAGACAGCATTGATACGCAGGATCAGCATGAAGTCGAGACTCCCTTGCGGGTGGTCATTCCCGCCCTCCCGAGAATCAGCAATCACAATGATTTCGACCCATTGCGCCTGCACCCGGAGGTGTCGGTCCGCTTTGTCGGGCCGGACCAGGTCTGCCCGCCCGCCGACGTGATCATTCTTCCCGGCAGCAAGAGTACCCGCGCCGATCTCGAGTGGTTACGCCGTCAGGGCTGGGATCGGCGGATTGCACGGCATCTTCGTCATGGCGGGACGCTGATTGGGATCTGCGGCGGCTTTCAGATGCTCGGTCGGTGGATCCATGACCCCCGGGGTGTGGAAGGCCCTGCGGGCAGCAGCGAAGGGCTGGGCTGGCTGGATATGGAAACAGAACTCCAGCCCGGAAAACAGCTTCGTCGCGTCAGGGGCCGACTTGCCAAATCCCGGGCAACCCTTGCCGGTTACGAGATTCATGTCGGCAACACTCAAGGGCCGGCACTGACCCGACCCATGCTCCATCTGGAAGACGGACGTGACGATGGCGCGATCAGTGACGATGGCCGGATCATGGGGACCTATGTGCATGGTCTCTTCGACCGCGCCGAGGCATGCCGGGCGCTGCTGTCACATGTCGGGCTCACCACGGCCACCGCGATTGATTATCACGAGCGGCGCGAAGAAGGCCTGGAGCGCCTGGCGGACATGATGGGGGCGCAGATCGGTGAAGAAGCGTTCGACACCATCCTCCATCGTGGCGCCGTTTAAGGCGCCTCCGCCGCATCACTAGGTATCCAGGCTCGCATGGGCGGAGACGCCTTCCACTTGATCCCGCATTGACCTACCAGACAGGTTCCAGGGTGTCGAGATCGTAGAGCATCATCATTGGTCTGCGTTTTTCCGAAATATGGTCGAAATTGCCCAGCACCAGCAGATGCTCGTTTAGAACCACCGCATTGAATCCCTGGCCATCGGGCTCCGGATGCCATTCATGTACGGTTGGCCCAGTGACATCAATAGCTCCGAATGCTCGCCTGGACTCCCCATCTAGCCGGAAGAAATTGCCCGCAGGGAAAAGCATGTTTTCATGCAGATCCACGCTGCTTGCACTATTCAGTTCCGCGCTCGGAAATGTCAGGGGACTGCCATCGCTGGTGTCGAATGCCGCAAGATTTTCCTGCTCCTGGCCGCCATCGACCGAATCGAAGTCGCCCGTTGCATAAAGGGTCGACTCCGTTGCCTTTATCCCACGAACGGGATTGAAAAATGATTCATCATCATCAACACGGGCATCGAAATCCATATCCAGGTCGCCTGTGTTCATGTCGAAGGCTGCCAGATGATCGCGTTCAACTTCATTGGCATATTCAAAGTCACCGCCGGCGTAGACCATGCCGTTCGCATGATCGAGACTTTCTACTACCGCCCAGTCATCATCGGAGCTCATCGACACGGCTGCATCCCAGTCCAATACTTCCCGCGTGTCGGCATCAACTGCCACGAGCCTGCCATCAACCTCGTCGCCGTCGAATTCCTCGAAACTGCCACCGATAAATATAGTGCCGTCAACCTCTATTATGTCGTTCACGCCGTGGCTGGGTTCGGGCGCCCATGAATCAAGTGAACCATCTTCGAGGTCGAACACCGCCAGGTTTTCCTGGTTTTCCCCGCCCGCGGTCTGGAAACTGCCTCCCGCGTAGATCTGATCTCCCACGATTTGCAGTGCATCGGGGCGATCCTGGTTGCGATCGCCCAGACTCGCGGACCAGTCAGCCAGGGTCCCGTCTTCCTTGCTCATGGCGGCCAGTTTATCTATGGGCTCACCACCAATGGCATCAAGCTCTCCGCCGATAAAGATGGAGTCATCGTGCACGGAGATGGCGTGTGCCATATCATTCAGGCTGCTCGGGAGGGCGTGGATATGCCAATCCAGTAGATCGCCGCTATCCAGGTCGAATGCGGCAAACAACTCCTGCTCTTCACCACCGGCGAAGTCGAAGCCGCCTGCCGCGTAAACCGTGTCATTATGAACCAAGAGGTCATTCACCGGTGTGCTGACGACGCCACCCCAAGAAATCTCTTCTCCATCATCAGGGTCATACGCGCGTATACCCTGGAATCCGCCAACGAAAACCCTTGAATCGCTCACCGCGATCGTAAGCGCCTGTTGGCCATAGCCGTCTTCCCAGCCATCCTTCGTCTCGCCGTCCTCCGTACCGACCGCGGCAACACGGTGGCGCTCGTCCCCGTTGACTTCACTGAAGATCCCAGCGAGATACAAATGCTCACCCTGTCTGGCGAGTGCGTATACGGAATTGTCCGTCTCTGCCTCCCACTCGGACCGGACAGCGCCATTGTCCATGTTCACTGCTGCCAAATGTTCCCGTGTCGTTTCGTCCACTTCTGAGAAGAGGCCGGCCAGGAACAGTTTGCCGTCTCCGTCCGCCATGGCTCTTACCGTGCCATCAGGTTCGGGCATCCATGTTTCATCGATCTCACCGGTCACCGCGTCGAAGGCAGCGGCATTTGAGCGATCTGTGGATGTGTCGCCGTCCTCTGCAATGTTGAAGCGCCCGCCGACGTAAATCACACCATCATCAACGAGCAAGGAGCGGACCTCCCCTTCGACGCCGCCGGAGGTATGGTCGACACCTCCCTGCCAGTTTTCGTCCAGGCGGCCATCTTCATGCAAACGAACGACGTTGAGGACTTCCGCATTATCGACTCTCTCAAAATCGCCTCCGACAAACCAGCCACCGTCCGGATCCGGCGTCGCCACATAGACCACGCCCTCGATCCGAGCCGCCCCGCCGGTGATCTCGGCATCTTCTGCCGTCACGAGTGCGCTCGCACCTGTATCCAGGGCGACGTGATCAAAAGAACCGCCAATGTAGATATGGCTGTCTGTGCTGGTGGCGACACGGGGTGCAGTGTCCCAGTAGGGGAGTGAAGGCAGGGTTGTGGCGGTGTCGGATTGCAGGTGATGGAACTCGGCAACCACATGATAGTTTTCGTTCGCCGCCGTCCCTTCGAGCATTGGCTTCAGGGTGAATGAGCCCCCGGTCGCGTCCGCGATCATGCCGCTATTGTCGCACTGGCTGTAGTTCTCCCAATCGCATTCGGGGTCCGTGGAGAACTTGAGGTTGACCTGGTCGTGTTCCGTCCATTCCAGGTGTGATTTCATGATTCCTGATGTGGCAGTCAGTTTCGGAGCGGGCTCGCAGGTCACATCGACCTCCGCATTGCTGCCCTCGACGACACCCGAGCCGGGGCTGATTGCACAGTATCGGTCATCTGGCTGACTTGTAGTGAAAACGCTCCAGGAGTCGCCATCTTCCGCCCGTTCAGAGAAAACGAATGTGCCATCGTCCTCAATCGTCAGGGAGTCCTCTATCTCTCCAGATTCCAGAGTAAGCTCGAGATCATCGCTCCCGAGCCCACTGACATCCCCGCTAACCTCGTATGTGTTGATGCATTCAAGGAAGATATCCGTAATATCTTCCTCATCGATCGTTCCGGAAGAATTCTGAGCACTGCAATTCTGGTTATCAGGCGTGAACTCTGTAGTAACGCTGTAGGATTCACCGGAGGCAAGTGTGGTTTCAAATTCAAAGTCTCCGTCGGAATCAATGGGCAGTGTTTCTTCTTCGTTGAGGCCCAGTACGACTTCCTCGTCGCCAATACCCTCAGCTGTTCCGCCAATGGAAAACATTTCTTCCGGTTCAGGCTCATCACCGTTGTCGGGTGCGGGATCGCTATCAGAATCGCTGGCGAGGCAACCGCCAAGGCCCAGAGTCAGCACCAGGGCCGCGACAATCAGATGCAGGGAACTGGCAAGCTGGGCGTCTTGCCCCCTGACTGCGACTTTTTTGTTTGGTTTCAGCGACATGGGAGACTCCTTTGTGAGGACCGCAATTTGCCCGGCTTCGGGAGAGGCAGAGTTTCAGGCTTAAAGGAATAATCGGTGCAGGCTATCCATGCTCGGTGTGGAGTTGAAACCCCCCAAACGGGGCCCCTCAATGGCTCTGGCTCGATTTGCTGCCTCTGATGCTGGGGGTTCCAGTTCGCATACTGGCGCCAAGGCGGGAAAGCCTGGATCGACCTGGATGCGTCAGTGCACCTCCGACGGAAGCGACAGCGCTTGTCGCATCCATGCGCGCTCTCGGGAGACAGCTCAGTGAGAATTTTCGGCCGTCTCGAGTCGGGTTTTACCTACGCGGAAGCAGGGCGTTGTCGGATACGGTGGAATCCGGCATTCGAAGAGAATGGGTACCAGGCACGCGACAGGAAGTCCGGGGCAGGAGGGCCCCAGCGACGGTGCAGGGAAGCAACAATAATAAAGGGGGGCAAGACCGTCGCGACGTGCCGAAAGCCGGTGGAGAATGTCACGGGGGGCATGATCACCGGCATCCAGGGGAACATGGCCGGGCAAGGGAGATCGGCCACCACCCAGGGAGGGGAATCACCGCCGCAGGTTATGCCTGCGGCGGTGTCTTGTCTGCCAAATCCGTTCAGTCGTCGGTTTCCTCGGTTTCCACCAGATCCCGCAGGGTCTTCCCCCCCAGGGCCTGTTTCATCGCCCCGTCCATGGACTGGGTCAGTGCCTGCACCACCGGCAGGCGGTTCATGCGGGCATCGGGGTCACGCTGGGAACCGATG
>SLND01000169.1 GCA_007133205.1 Natronospiraceae bacterium
CCCCGTTTCCGGCTGCCGCCCGAAGTGCTCGACGAAGAAATTGACAATATCGTCAGCATGGGCGTGGATCTGCGCACCGGCACACCGGTGGAGTCCATGAGCTGGCTGCTCGAGCAGGGCTTTGATGCCGTTTTTGTCGGTTCGGGCGCCCCCCGTGGCAAGGATCTCAACTGCTCCGGGCGCAAGGAGGCGGACGAGACCGGGCGCGTGCACATCGGCATCGACTGGCTAGAATCGGTGGCTTTCGAGCATGTCGACCGGATTGGCGAGCGGGTACTGATTATCGGGGCCGGCAACACGGCCATGGACTGCTGCCGGACCTCCCTGAGGCTGGGCGCAAAGGACGTACGGGTAATGGCCCGCAAGCCCATCGACCAGCTCAAGGCATCCGAGTGGGAACTTGAAGATGCCCTGGAAGAAGACGTCGAGATCATGACCTGCCATTCCCCCAAGGCCTTTGTTGTCGAGGACGGCCAGCTCAAGGGGATGGAATTCGAGGTGCTGGAATACTTCATGGAAGATGGCCGCCAGAAGAGCCAGGTGGTGGATGAAGTCTTTCTCCCCGCCGATGATGTAATCCTCGCGATCGGCCAGGAAAACGCCTTTCCCTGGATCGAGCGGGATATCGGCATCGAGTTCGATGAGTGGGAAGTGCCGGTAGTGGACAAGACCACCTATGAATCCACATTGCCGGGTGTCTTTTTTGGCGGCGATGCGGCTTTCGGACCGGAAAACATCATCTGGGCGGTGCGGCATGGCCACGAAGCGGCCATCTCCATTGACAAGTTTGTCCGAGGCGAGGACCTCAGGGAGCGTCTCTCCAATCAGGTGGATGTTCACACCTCCAAGATGGGTCTGCATGAATGGGCCTATTCGAATCAGTACCAGCCCGAGGAACGACGGCTGGTGCCTCATGTGGACATGAAAAAGCGCTTCAAGAATCTGGATATCGAAGTGGAGCTGGGCTTTGGCGAAGAAGACTGGCGTCTGGAAGTGGAAAGGTGCCTCAATTGTGATATCCAGACCATTTTCTTCAATGAAAAATGCATCGAATGCGATGCCTGCATTGATGTCTGTCCCACCCAGTGCCTGACCATCCTGCCGATCGAGGAAGGGGAGTCGGAGGCTTCGGTGCGGGAACGCCTGAAGGTGCCGGCCCGCAACCTGGAGCAGGATATCTATGTCTCCGAGAAACTGCCGCAGACGAAACGGCACATGGTCAAGGACGAGGACCAGTGCGTGCACTGCGGACTGTGCGCGGAGCGCTGCCCCACTGCGGCCTGGGACATGAAACTTTCGGAGATTTTCATTCCTCAGGTGAAGGATGAAGAGGCCGTTCGTCAGGAGCGGAAGAAGGCCGGATGAGCAAGTCCTCTGTCAATCATGTGAATGATTTCACCCTCAAGGTGGCGACCGTCAATGGGACCGGATCGGCAAGTGCCAACTCCCTGCTGATGAAGTCCATCTTCCGGATGGGCGTCCCGGTGATGGGGAAGAATTATTTTCCGTCCAATATACAGGGCCTGCCCACCTGGTATGAGATTCGAGTCACCGATCCCGGGCACCTGACGCGCTCGGGAGACGTGCATTTCATGGTGGCCATGAATGCCGAGACCTTTGCCAAGGATCATGCCGAAGTGACGCCGGGGGGCTATCTCCTCTATGACAGCACCTGGCCTCGAAACCGCGACCTGAATCGGGACGATATACACATCATCGGCGTGCCGCTGGCGGAGATGGTCAATCAGCATTTCGTCGAGCCACGGACCCGTATCCTGATGAAGAATGTGGCCTATGTCGGTGCCCTGGCGGGACTGCTGGATCTGGATCTGGCGGTGATTGAACAGCTTCTCAAGGAAACCTTCGGCGAACGCAAGGCCAAGCTGGTCAAGCCGAACATGGAAGCGGTCCGGATCGGCTATGACTATGTCCTGGAACATTATGACTGTCCGCTGCCGGTGCGGGTCGAACGGGCGGACATGACCCGGGGTCACGTGGTCGTGGACGGCAACACCACGGCGGCACTCGGTGCCATGCTGGCCGGGGCCACGGTGGGGGCCTGGTACCCCATTACCCCGTCCACCAGCGTGATGGATGCCTTCTCGGCATTCTGCGGCAAGTACCGGAAAACGGAGGAGGGTGAACGCGAGTACGTGATCCTGCAGGCCGAGGATGAACTGGCGGCCATCGGCATGGTGATGGGCGCGGGCTGGATGGGGGCACGCGCCTTTACCGCCACCTCGGGGCCGGGCATCAGCCTGATGAACGAATTTCTGAGTTTCGGCTACTACACCGAAACACCGGCGGTGATTTTCGATATCCAGCGCGTGGGGCCGTCGACGGGCATGCCGACCCGGACCCAGCAGAGCGATCTCATGGAGTGCGCCTACGCCGGTCATGGCGATACCCGCCACATCTGTCTCTATCCCGCCGATCCGGCGGAGGCGTTCGATTTTTCCATTCGCTGTTTTGATCTTGCGGAACACTTTCAGACCCCGGTGTTTCTGGTGTCCGATCTCGACATCGGCATGAACGAGTGGATGGTTCCGGAACTGAAATGGGATGAGAGTTACCGTCCCGACCGTGGCAAGGTTCTGAGCGCGGAGAGTCTGGAGAGCCTTTCGGGGCCCTTCCGGCGTTACATGGACCCCGACAAGGACGGGGTGCCTTTCCGTACGCTACCCGGTGTCCACCCCGCCGGCGCCTTCTTCACTCGTGGATCCGGTCATTCCAAGCATGGCACCTATACCGAGGACGCGGCCGAGTACCAGGAGGTCATGGACCGCAAGGCCAGAAAATTCCTGACCGCTGCCAGCCATGTGCCGGCGCCGGTGATCGAGTACTGCAATAGCACGGAGGTGGGCGGCAAGAAACGGGTGCGTCCTGTGCGCTACGGTTTTCTGACCGTCGGGTCCGGGGATCTCGCGGTGCGCGAAGCCCGGCACAATCTGAAGGAAAAGGGCATGGAATTCGACTATTGCCGGGTCCGGGCCTTCCCCTTCACCCGGGAAGTGGAGGATTTCATTGCTGAGCACGAAATCGTGTTCGTGGTGGAGCAGAACCGGGACGGTCAGTTGAAGGGGATGCTGCTTGCCGAACTGGAGCCGGAGGCCGGAAAGCTCGTGTCCATCCTCCATTACAACGGCCTTCCCCTGGCCTCGATGCATGTGGAGTCGGAAGTGGTGGATCATCTCAGGAAGGCGGAGGCCTCATGAGCTTCATGAAGAAACCCCGGGCGCATCATTCCGATCTGCCCCGCAACTCACTGGGTTACACGATTCGGGATTACGAAGGTGGCATGTCCACCCTGTGTGCCGGCTGCGGACATGATTCGATCACCGCAGCGTTGATCCAGGCCTGCTGGGAGCTGGATATCGAGCCGCATCGGGTTGCAAAGATGAGCGGTATCGGCTGTTCGTCCAAGACACCGGCCTATTTTCTGAGCCAGGCTCATGGCATCAACGCCGTGCATGGACGCATGCCTTCGATTGCCACGGGGGCCAACGCAGCCAACCAGCATCTCCATTATCTGGGTGTCTCGGGGGATGGGGATTCACTCTCGATCGGATTCGGGCAGTTCGCACATGCCATACGGCGCAATGTGAACATGCTCTATATCATCGAGAACAATGGCGTGTACGGTCTCACCAAGGGGCAGTTTTCCGCCAGCGCCGATGTGGGCAGTCGCGCCAAGTATGGTCAGGAGAATGAGCAGCCACCAATTGATCCGGTGCTGACCGCGATCTCCCTGGGTTGCACCTTTGTCGCTCGGGGATTTTCAGGCGACAAGGATCAGCTCGTGCCCCTGATTCAGGCCGGCTTGCGCCATCGCGGTTTTGCAATGATCGATGTGATCAGCCCCTGCGTGGCCTTTAATGACCATGAGGGCAGTACCAAGAGCTATGCCCATACCCGCGAGTACTATCACCCCGCGATCCATGCGGATTTCATCCCGCCTCGTGAGGAGATCCGGACCGAGTACGAGAAGGGCAAGGCAATGCCCGTGGAGTTGCATGACGGATCCACCATAGTCCTCCGCAAGATTGACGTGGACCATGATCCCACCAATCGCGCCGGGGCGATTGCCTATCTGGAACGGCACCGCGAGGCCCGCGAAATCGTGACCGGGCTCCTCTATCTGGAAGAAGAAGGCAAGGACCTGCACGCCTGGAACCGCACGGTTGGCGACTCCCTGGTAGATACGCAAAGCCGCAGCGATGCCGCGGCTATTCTGGAAGAGATCCAGGCAGGCTACCGATAAACCGTCCGCGCGGGCTTATTCACGATCCTCCCAGCGGGGCGTGGGAAAGCGCGCGTCGTGGGTCGCAACATCTTCCGGCCAGACGACCACCTTGTCACCATCCTGCCACTGAACGAATACGCCCTGATTGGCTGTCTGGTAGCCCCGTTCATCCACGGCGTAATCACTGAACACGGTGGTGGTTTCCATTTCCAGCAGTTCCGACCGAAGTGCGTGGGAGTCCAGGCTTCCGGCCTGTTCGGCCGCCTTCATGAAAAGCTGGCATCCGCCGTAGCCACCTGCGGCGTGGAAACTCGGCGCCCGGTCGAATTCTGCCTCATAGGCAGAGACGAATTCGTCGATGCCCGGGTAGGGCAGACTGGGCTCCCAGGCAGACAGGCCATAGGTATATTCAGCATCCGCACCCAGGGCTTCCTGATATTCGTGTACTGCGCCGGAAGTGCCGAACATCTTCAGATTGATATCCTGCGCCTTCAACTGTTCGGTCGCCCGGATGAAGTCGTCGAGCGGGGAAGCGGCCATGCCGAGGATCTCCACCTCCTTGTCCTCGATTCGCTCGAGAATATCGGAGAAATCCTCGGTGCCTGTGGCATAAGTCTCGTGCAGCACCACGTCCATGCCCCGTTCCCGGGCCAGTTCGACCGCGCCCTCGCCGGCGGCCGAAGGGAAGAGTTCGTCTTCCTGCAGGATGGCGACCCGCTCGAGCTCGTTCTCGTGTCCCATCTCGATCAGTCCGGCAAGAAAGAGCTCCGCCGGAGGCAGGACCATGAACAGGTATTCGCGGCCCTGTTCCCAGATGGAGGTAGTCGCTGCCAGAGGCGAGATCTGCACCATGCTGTGTTTTTCAGTGACGGGTGCGACGGCCTCGGTGAGAGTGGAGCCATAGGGCCCCATGACCGCATCCACCTTGTCCTTGGTGATCAGCTCTTCATAAAGGCGGACGGCGGTATCGGCATCCGATTCGTCGTCTCGCAGCACGAATTCCACTTCGCGCCCGAGCAGCCCGCCTGCCTCATTGGTGTGTTTCTCACAGAGGCGGTACCCGTTACGGGCGGCCACACCCTGAGTCGAATAGGCGCCGGTTTCGGACATGGTCGCGCCAATCCGGATGGGTTCATCGGCCAGACCGGACAGGGGGGTGGCCAGTCCTCCGATCAGGGTGCCGCTGACAATCAGGTGCAGGGTGCGCTTCATCCGTCAACTCCTCATGGGGTATCGTCTTCAGGAATAACGTTTTCAGGAATATGGTTCTGAAAATCCTGGTTCTCAAAAATGAAAGCGGAGGCCGGCAGCGAAGGATGTGAAGGAATAACGGGTTTCGGCCTCGCCACCGCCGGTATCATTCTCCTCCAGGCTCCGGGTTGCCTTGCCTTCCATGCTGCCGGCCCGGAGATACATCTGGGCTGCCAGCCGACCGAAATCAAGTACGGGGAGGGCATAGGAAGCTTCGACAAAGGGTCCATGTGACTGTGCATCCGTGCCACCTTCGGGGTCGTCGATGTCCAGGTCGCCCCGCTCGCGGCCAAACTGGTACCCGAGATGCACAGACAGATCCTCGGTGAAGTTGTAACCACCGGACAGGCTGATCCCGCGCATACCCTGGCCAAGCAGGGCCTCCGCCGTATAGACGAAATCATCGCCATATCGATGTCCCACGGAAATCATGGCGCCGTGGGAGTCACGATCGACATCGAGATCACAGCCCGAGTCACAATCGACACTGCCGTCATCGTGCCAACCGCCACTCACGAAGCCCGGACCTGCGTTGGCAGGATCGGATGAGAGGCCGGCGAGGAAAAGAATCATGCCGCCCAGAATGGCATTGTGCTGCAGTTTCACGCTTGTCTCCTTCCGGTTCCACGAAG
>SLND01000053.1 GCA_007133205.1 Natronospiraceae bacterium
CGGCCCCTGCCTCCCGAAGGCAGTGCTCTACCAGACTGAGCTACACCCCGACGACAGTCGCGGAATGGTACGGCATCAGGTGGTTCCTTGCAATCGCCGCCGGTTGCGGGCTCTGCAGGCCCGGCACGGTTGCGAGCGGGGCTGTAACAGGGTCGCGGCAGTATCGTCCGATGTGCGGCCCCCTCTTGTTCCGGTGCTTGCCGAACGGGGCACATCAAGCCACGAAGGAGACCGTCCATGTCGGATACAGATCGTAATCTGCGTATCTCCCTGCTCGCGCTGCGGGTGGGGGTGTTCATCGTGATGTTCTTCTGGGCCCTCGACAAAATAGTGGCCCCGGATCATGCGGCGGCGGTGTTCGAGAACTTCTACATGCTGGAAGGCATGGGGGCGGGCATTCTGGCCACCATCGGGGTAATCCAGATCGTGATCTATCTGGCCTTCCTCGCGGGCCTGTTCAAGACCGTGACCTACGGCCTGGTGCTGGCCATGCACACGGTCTCGACCCTGTCGAGCTGGCAGCAGTACCTTGCCGTTTTCGACAACCTGCTGTTTCTCGCGGCCTGGCCGATGCTGGCTGCCTGTCTGGCCCTGTTCCTGCTGCGGCGGGAGGATACCCTCGGCACACTGGAGGGCTTGATGAAGCGCTGATTGGCCTGCCGGAGCGGGCGGTCAGGCGTTGCGATCGACCGAGAATCGGGCGAGCTCGGCCAGGGCAAGGGTGTAGTCGTTCTCGGGCAGGGGGGCGAGTGCCTCCAGGGCCTGCTCGGCCGCTTCCCGGGCCTGTGCGGTGGCGTAGTCGAGGGCCCCGGTGGCATGGATGGCCGCCGTTACCTCGTCCAGGCGCTCGAGCCCGCCCTGTTCGATCCCTTCGCGGATGGCCTGCCGCTGCGCGGCATTGCCTTCGCGCATGGCGTGAATGAGGGGCAGGGTCGGCTTGCCCTCGGCCAGGTCGTCGCCGACGTTCTTTCCCATCTCGCCCTGACTGGCGCTGTAGTCCAGGACATCATCGATGATCTGGAAGGCGGTACCCAGGGCCTGACCGTAATCGGCCAGGCTCTTCTCGGTTGTTTCGTCGCTGTCGGCGAGGATTGCGGCGACTCGGGTGCCGGCCGCGAACAGGGTGGCGGTCTTGCGCTCGATCACGTCCAGGTAACGTGCCTCGGTAGTGTCCGGGTCGTGGCAGTTGAGCAACTGGAGGACCTCGCCCTCGGCGATGCGGTTGGTGGCGCTTGCCATCACCCCCATGATCCGCATGCGGTCTGCCTCGACCATCATCTGAAAGGCCCGGGAATAGAGGAAATCGCCGACCAGAACGGCGGCCTCGTTGCCCCACAGGGCATTGGCGGTGTCCTGGCCGCGGCGGAGCTCGGAGGCATCGACCACGTCGTCATGCAGCAGGGTGGCGGTGTGGATGAACTCGATCATTGCCGCCATGGCGACATGCCTGTCCCCGGTGTAGCCAAGGCCGCGCGCCGCGAGGAGGACCAGCAGGGGACGCAGGCGCTTGCCGCCGCTGGAGACTATATGGTGTCCCAACTGGTTGATCAGGACGATATCGGAACTCAGCTGGGCCTGGATTTCGCGGTCCAGGGCCGCAAAATCCTCACCAACCAGCTTCCGGATGGCATCCAGGCTCATGCTTCCTCGGGTTCAGGGGTGACGCCGGGATGCTATGGCCCCCCCCGGGGGGTGTCAAGCGGCGCCGGAAGCGGGCTCTGGCGGCCTGTCTGGATTTGACCGGAGCGCCGTACGGGGCTAGAATGCCCGGCTTCGCATCCCATGGCCAAACGGTGGAGCAATAGCCATGTACGCCGTAATCGAGACGGGCGGTAAACAGTATCGCGTTAACGAAGGAGACCGGATTCAGGTCGAGAAGCTGGGGGCCGAGGAAGGCAAGCCGGTGGAATTCGATCGGGTGCTCCTGGTGGGCGAGGAAGGCAAGGAGCCCAAGGTCGGCACGCCCTATGTCAGTGGTGGCAAGGTCACCGGTGAGGTCAAGCGCGACGGGCGGCAATCCAAGATTGACGTGATCAAGTTCAAGCGGCGCAAGAACTATCGCCGCCATTATGGACACCGTCAGCATTTCACCGAAGTGGAGATCACCGGGATCAAGGGTTGATTGCCTGGGGTTGATCTTCCGGGGTTGATGGCGGTAAGCGCGCTCAAGAACAGATTTCAGAGGTAACACGAGATGGCACACAAGAAAGCAGGCGGCAGCACAAAGAACGGTCGCGATTCCGAGTCAAAACGGCTAGGCATCAAGCGCTTTGGCGGCCAGTCGGTGAGCGCCGGAAGCATCCTGGTCCGCCAGCGGGGCACCAAGTTCCATCCCGGGCGCAATGTGGGCCTGGGCAAGGACCACACCATTTTTGCCAAGCAGGATGGCCGGGTGGTATTCGAAACCCGCGGTGCCAGACAGCGCAAGTTTGTCAGCGTCGTCAGCGATTGAACGCTGAATCCGCGCGGGAAGTACCAAGCGGGCCCCGGCAGTGTGCTGCCGGGGCCTTTTTCGTAGAAGGGCCGAAAAGGGTTCTGTCGGTCAGGATTCGGACGGCCGGAATGTGAAGCATGAAATTCGTTGACGAGGCAAGAATCCGGGTGAAGGCGGGTGACGGCGGCAATGGCTGCGTCAGTTTCCGCCGTGAAAAGTATGTGCCCCGTGGTGGCCCCGATGGGGGCGATGGCGGGGATGGTGGCAGCGTGTACCTGGTGGCCCGGGAAAACATCAACACGCTGGCGGATTTCCGCGTGGAGCGGACCTTCCGTGCCGAACGTGGCGAGGATGGTGCCGGCGGCAATCGTACCGGGCGCAGTGGCAAGGACCTGGAGGTTGCCGTGCCCGTGGGTACCCTGGTGCGGGATAACGATACCGGGGAAGTCATTGGTGACCTGGTGACACCCGGCCAGTCCTTGCTGGTGGCGCATGGCGGATTCCATGGCCTCGGCAACACCCGCTACAAGAGCAGCACCAACCGTGCCCCGCGCCAGTCCAAGCCGGGCACGCCCGGGGAGCGGCGGACCCTGGCCCTGGAGCTCAGCCTGGTCGCCGATGTCGGGCTTCTGGGGCTGCCCAATGCCGGCAAGTCGACCCTGATCCGGGCGCTTTCAAATGCCCGCCCCCGGGTTGCCGATTATCCCTTCACCACCCTTAATCCCAGCCTCGGTGTGGTCGAGGTCGGACCGATGCGGAGTTTCGTGATGGCCGATATCCCCGGCCTGATCGAAGGCGCCGCGGAAGGGGCGGGTCTGGGCATTCGATTCCTCACGCATCTGCGCCGCACGGGTCTGCTGTTGCACGTAGTCGATGTGCTGCCCTCGGAGGGGGATCCGGCAGAGCGCATAGAAACCCTGGCCCGTGAGCTGGAAAAGTTTGATCAGGCACTGGGGCAGCGCGAGCGCTGGCTGGTCATGAACAAGGTGGATCTGCTGGCTGCCGAAGATCGCGATACCTGGTGCGAAGACATCATCGAGCGAGCCGGCTGGAGCGGGCCGGTACACCAGGTCTCGGCGGCCACCGGAGAAGGGACGCGGGAACTGGCAGCGGCCGTCATGCGTCGCCTGGAGGAGAAACGCGACGTTGAGCAGGCGTCCGAACACAACACAGGGTGAGGATTCCGGACATGAAAAAGGGGTTTCCGGTTACCCGAAAACCCCTGAATCTGGTGCCGAGGAGAGGACTTGAACCTCCACGGGGTTGCCCCCACCAGCACCTGAAGCTGGCGCGTCTACCAATTCCGCCACCTCGGCAAAAACGGGACGGGTCCCGTTTGGAGACGCGAACTTTATACATCGCCGTTGGCCGTGTCAACGGCACTCAGGCCGGAAGAACCGACAGGAAGACTGGAGAAACATGAGTAGAAACAAGAACACCAAGTCGCGGCAATGGGAGCAGGATCCCCATGCGGAGCGGGAACAACGCCGCTACCAGCGACCCATCCCCAGCCGTGAATTCATTCTCGATCATCTCTCGGAAGTGGGCGAGCCCCTGTTCTTTGAGGGCATCGCCGAAGGGCTCGGCCTGCGTGAGGAAGCCGACCTGGAAGCGCTGGAAAAACGGCTCAATGCCATGGTTCGCGACGGGCAACTGATCAAGAACCGGCGCGGTGCCCTCTGCCTGGTGGAACGGGTGGGCCTGGTCACCGGGAACGTGATTGCTCACCGGGACGGTTTCGGATTTGTCAGCCCTGACGAGGGCGGAGATGACATCTTCATGCCGCCAAGGGAAATGCGTTCGCTGATGCATGGTGACCGGGTCACGGTACGTGTCGGCGAACAGGATCGCCGTGGAAAACGGGTGGGTACCCTGGCGCGGGTACTGGAACGCAATACCGAGGATCTGGTCGGGCGCTATTTCGAAGAGTCCGGGATCAGCTTCGTAGTGCCGGACAACAGCCGCTTCAACCAGGACGTGATCATTCCGCCGGAAAAGCGGGGTGGGGCGAAGCATGGTCAGATCGTGGTCGTGACCATCGAGGATTATCCCTCGCGCCGGAGTCAGCCCATCGGCCGGGTGGAACGCATCCTTGGCGATCACCGGGAACCGGGCATGGAAGTGGACATTGCCCTGCATTCCCATGGCATTCCGTGGCGCTGGCCCGGGTCGGTCGATGCCGAGATTGCCGATCTTGATGAAGCCGTCCCGGAAGCGGCGAAGAAGGGCCGCACCGATTTCCGGGACCTTCCATTGGTGACCATTGATGGCGCCGATGCCAAGGACTTTGACGATGCGGTTTATTGTGAGCGCAAGGGCAAGGGATTTCGCCTGCTCGTTGCGATTGCCGATGTCGCCCACTATGTGACACCGGACAGTGCGCTGGACCAGGAAGCCTATCGACGCGGCACCTCGGTTTATTTCCCCGGACGGGTGGTGCCCATGCTGCCCGAGGTATTGTCCAACGGGCTGTGTTCACTGAACCCGGATGTGGACCGTCTGTGCATGGTCTGTGAGCTGGAGTTCGATGCCCAGGGGCAGGTGAAAAAGAGCCGCTTTCATGAAGGTGTGCTGCGCTCCCAGGCACGGCTGACCTATGACGAGGCCTGGGCCATCCTCCAGGGAGACGAGAAACTGCGTGAAAAATACGCCCACGCGGTCGATAACCTGGAAAACCTTCATGCCCTGTATGGCAAGTTGATAGCCAATCGCAAGAAACGCGGTGCCATCGATTTCGATACCGTCGAGCCCATCTTCAAGATTGGCAGGGACGGCAAGGTGGAATCGGTTGAAGTGGCTCATCGCACCGATGCGCACCGGATCATCGAAGAGTGCATGATCGCCGCCAACGTGGCCACGGGCGAGTTTCTCGCCCGGCACAAGCTGCCGACCCTGTACCGGGTCCATGATCGTCCGGATTCAGACAAGATTGCCGATACCCGGGAGTTCATGCTGAAGATGGGGATCAAGCTGGGAGGCGGAGAAAAGCCGCAATCCAGGCACTTTGCGAAGGCCCTGGAGCAGGCCCAGGACCGCCCGGATGCGGAACTGGTACAGACGGTGCTCCTGCGGAGCCTCAAGCAGGCCGTGTACAGCCCGGAGAACATCGGGCACTTCGGTCTGGCGCATGAAACCTATCTGCATTTCACTTCGCCCATTCGGCGTTATCCCGACCTGATTGTGCATCGTGGTCTCAAGTTCATTCTCCGCAACCGGGGACTCAGGAATGTGCTTCGCCGGGACCGGGAAGAAGAGTATCCCTACAGTGACAAGAGCATGGAGCGTATTGGCGGTCATTGTTCCATGACGGAGCGGCGCGCCGACGAGGCGACTCGGGATGCGGCCGACACGCTCAAGTGCGAGTTCATGCAGGACAAGGTGGGCGAGGTCTATGACGGCATGGTCATCGGCGTCACCGGCTTTGGCCTGTTCGTGCAGATCCGCAAGTACTATGTGGAAGGCCTGGTTCATGTCACCTCCCTGCCCAATGATTACTACCGTTTCGAACCGGCCAGTCACAAGCTTGTCGGTGAACGTTCGGGCCAGGTCTTTCAGTTGACTGACGATGTCGTGGTCCAGGTCGTCCGGGTTGATCCGGATGAGCGCAAGATCGACCTGGAACTGGTGGAGAAACGCTCAGGGCCACAGCCGGAACCGGCAGGCTCATCGGGCAGCAAATCCCGGGGTCGCAA
>SLND01000185.1 GCA_007133205.1 Natronospiraceae bacterium
ACTGTGCACTGTGCACTGCTCTCTGTTCACTTTCCAATGAACACTGGAAACCCGCATGAGTTTCAATACCATTGACGAAATCCTGGACGACCTCCGTGCCGGCCGCATGGTGATCATGGTCGATGACGAAGACCGTGAGAACGAGGGCGATTTGCTGATGATTGCGGAGAAGGTCGGCCCCCAGGACATCAATTTCATGGCCCAGTACGGGCGCGGACTGATCTGCGTGACCCTGACCGAGGAACGCTGTCGCCAGTTGCGGCTGCCGCTGATGGTCTCGGACACCGACAGCCGTCAAAGCACCAACTTCACCGTCTCGATCGAGGCCGCCGAGGGCGTGACCACGGGCATCTCCGCCTATGATCGCGCCCACACCGTGCGCACCGCCGTCCGGCCCGATGCCAGACCCGAGGACCTGACCCAGCCGGGTCACATCTTCCCGCTCATGGCCCAGGCCGGTGGGGTGCTGGAACGCGCCGGACACACCGAAGCCGGCTGCGATCTGGCGCGCCTCGCCGACTGCGAACCTGCCGCGGTGATTGTGGAAATCCTCAACGAGGACGGGACCATGGCCCGCCGCCCGGACCTGGAAAAGTTTGCCGAGAGGCACGGGCTCAAGATCGGCACCATTGCCGACCTGATTCGCTATCGCATGGACCACGAGCACACCGTGGACCGGATTTATCAGCGCAAGGTACCGACCCGCCACGGCGAGTTTGACCTCCACGTCTACGAGGACCACCTGCACAAGACGGTGCATCTTGCCCTCACCCGGGGAGAAATCCGCGCCGACGAGCCCACGCCCGTGCGGGTGCATCTGCAGGACAGCCTCGGTGATGTGGTCGGCATTGACTGGCAGAACATGGGCTGGCCGCTGGACAACGCCATGGAGCGGATTGCACGGGACGGCGGGGTGCTGGTCCTGCTGCGCCCGGAGGAAGATCCCCGTCGGCTGGTGGAACGGCTGCAGGAAGGGGATCAACCCTCGGATCATGCCGTCATCGAGGATCCCGCCGCCGGCGAGAACGGTGCCCAGGTACTGCGCACCTATGGTATCGGTGCCCAGATCCTTACCGATCTCGGCGTACGCAAGATGAAGGTGCTCTCCGCCCCCAAACGCCTGCAGGGCATTTCCGGCTTCGGCCTGGAAGTGGTGGAGTATGTGGGGACCGAGGAATAGCGGGCGGTCCGTGAGACAATAAGCGGCTGGCAATGGACTATGGAATCCCGATGAACGACATACGCATTATCGAGGGCGGCGCACGCATCACCGGCGCCCGCTTTGCCGTGATCGTGGCCCGCTTCTACGCCGAAGTCGGCGACGCCCTGACACGCGGCGCGGTGGACACCCTGCGTGCCGCTGGCGCGGACGGGGCCGACATCCACGTCATTCACGTGCCCGGCGCCTGGGAATTGCCGCTGGCCGCGCGCCGCGCCGCGGGCAATGGGCAATATGATGCGATCATAGCCCTTGGCTGCGTGATTCGCGGCGAAACGGCCCATTTCGACTATGTCTGCACCGAGGCCAGCCGCGGTCTCGCCGCCGTGGGCGAGGACTGCGGCCTGCCGGTGGGTTTCGGGCTGCTGACCGCGGAAAACCGCACTCAGGCCGAAGCGCGTGCCGGGGGTGAAAAGGGCAACAAGGGGGTGGAAGCGGCCAGCGCGGCCATCGAGATGATCAATCTATTGCGGCGGATCGGATGAGTGACAGGGGATGAGTGACAGGGAACACATGGCCAATCAGAGCAGCCGGGCGGAGCAACGCAACCTGGCGAACCAACGCAGCCGGGGCCGCAGTCTCGCGGTTCAGGCCCTGTATCAATGGCAGATTTCCGAGACCGACAGCGGGGACCTGCTGAACCAGTTCCACGCCGACGAGACCATGGATGGCGCCGATCGAGAGTATTTTGATGCCCTGGTGCGGGGTTGCCTGGCCGAGGCCGCCAGTCTGCGTGCCTTGTATGACGCGCATCTGGATCGTCCGGAAGTCCAGCTGGATCCGGTCGAAAGAGCGATCATGCTCGTGGCGGTATATGAACTGCGTGAACGCATCGATGTGCCCTGGCGGGTCGTGCTGAACGAGGCGGTGAGCCTGGCACGTCGCTTCGGGGCAGAGGAAAGCCATCGTTACATCAATGCGGTGCTGGATCGGGTCGCCCGGGAGCTGCGGCCCGCCGAAATGCAATCCGGGGGAAATTCCCGATGAGTGCTGATTTCTCCGCCGAGAATCAGGCGGCCGGCCTGAGCCGCCCGGCCGAGCGCAGGAAACTGCATGAGCGGCAGGTGATTGCCGAGGGCTACCAGCGTGAAGACGGCATGTTCGACATCGAGGGCCGGCTCACGGACAGCAAGACCTATCCCTTCGACAATGCCTGGCGGGGCACCATTGAACCGGGAGACTGGGTCCACCGCATGGCCCTGCGCCTGACCGTCGATCGCAGCTTCACCATCCGGAAGGTGGAAGCGGCCATGGCCGATCATCCCTTTGCGGTGTGCCCCGAAATTACTGCCGCCTTTCGCAAGCTGGAAGGCCTCGCGATTCGGCCCGGCTTTACCCGACAGGTGCGTGAACGGGTGGGAGGGGTCAACGGCTGTACCCATATCGTGAACCTGGTCGAGCAGCTCGCGGTCGTCAGCTTCCAGACCATTGGTCCCATCCTCAAGGCCGATCCCGATTTCCGGATGCCCGGCAAGCCCCGCCACATCGATTCCTGCCATGCCTTGCGTTCCGACGGCCCGGTGGTGCGCGAGCATTATCCCCAGTGGTATCGGCGCCCGGACGAAAAGACGGACGACAGGTAAGCATGAGCGCGGTGGAATTCGACATCATCCGCCGCCATTTCCTGTCCCGGGTGAGCCCGGTTCCGGGTCTGCCAGTGGGCATTGGTGATGATGGGGCAATCCTGTCTGCATCCACTACGGAGCAGGCCTGGGTGATGGATACGCTCAATGGCGGCGTCCACTTCACCGCGGATGCTCCCGCCCGCTCCATTGGTCATCGGGCCCTGGCGGTCAATCTCAGCGACATGGTGGCAATGGGCGCGGAGCCGCGTTGGGCATTGCTCTCACTGAGCCTGCCGAAGGCCGACGAGGCCTGGCTGGAAGCATTCTCTGACGGGTTCTTCACGCTGGCGGGGAAGGCCGGCACCACGCTCGCGGGGGGTGATCTCACGCGAGGTGCCTTGTCCGTTACTGTCAGCCTGCTCGGTTCCCTGCATGGCTCGCGCGTGCTTCGTTCCGGTGCCCGTCCGGACGACCGGATCCTGGTCTCCGGCACGCTCGGGGATGCGCGCGCGGGGCTGGAACTGCTGCTGGACAGCGACAGTCCGAGCGATCCCGCGCACGCATGGCTGGTGGAACGCCATTCCTACCCGGAGCCCCCACTCAC
The DNA here is from genome assembly GCA_007133205.1 of Natronospiraceae bacterium. Taxonomy (GTDB): domain Bacteria; phylum Pseudomonadota; class Gammaproteobacteria; order Natronospirales; family Natronospiraceae; genus SLND01. The sequence goes on from SLND01000185.1 coordinate 3,389, forward strand.
GCTCGCACCGATTCTGGCCGAGAAGGCGACAGGGGCGCTCGATCTGTCCGACGGACTGGTGGCCGATATCGATCACCTGCTCACCGCTTCCGGTGTTGGTGCCGTGATCGAGAGCGCCCGGTTGCCCATCTCGACCGCGCTGCGCAGGCTCCACGGCGAGCGGGCCGTGGACCTTGCACTGGCCGGCGGAGACGATTACGAAATCCTCTGTACCGCCGATCCCGGCCAGGCCGAAGCCCTTGTTGAAGCGGGCAGGGAGGTCGGCGTCACGCTTACGGACATTGGCCACGTGAGTTCGGAGCCAGGGCTGAGCGTGCTGGATGAACAGGGCCGGACACGCGAGCTGCCTGACGCTTACCTGCATTTCGGGGCCGCCGATGACTGAGGAGGCCCGCGAATCAGGCAATCGCAAGCCGCCCATGCCACCATTGCGGACGGTATTCACCGATCCGGTGCATTTCCTCGCCTTCGGCTTTGGTCTCGGACGGATTCCGGGTGCCCCGGGCACCTTCGGGACCCTGGCGGCCCTGCCCCTGATCCTGGTTGCAGCCAATTGGTCCCTGTGGGTGCAGATCCTGCTGGCGGGTGTGGTCATTGTGGGCGGAATAGCCCTGTGCGGGGAAAGCGCGCGGCGCCTTCGTGCCCACGATCACCCCGGGATTGTCTGGGACGAAATTGCCGGATGGCTGGTCACCATGCTATTTGTGCCGGTCACGCTCTATACTCTGGTGGTGGGATTTGTGCTTTTCCGCTTCTTTGATATCGCCAAACCGTGGCCGATTGGCCTGGCGGATCGCAGATTGCACGGAGGAACCGGCATCATGGTGGATGATGTCCTTGCCGGACTCATGGCGGGGGGGCTCTTGCTTGCGCTGGAATGGGGGCGGGCGGAATGGTTCGCCTGAGTTGAAGGATCAGGGGTGCGCCCCGAAGCGGCACACCGGTGGAGAGGTCTAGTGGCACGACCGGGATACAAGCGACGGCTGGAGGCGGTGAAGTCGGCTGCGCCGCAGCAGATCGGCAAGTATGTGGTGGCCCGCGAACTCGGCCACGGCACGACCAGCAATGTCTATCTCTGTCACGATCCCTACCGGGGACATGATGTCGCCGTCAAGCTGTATCACTCCGAGGAGGGGCTGACCGAAAAGGAGTCGATGGTACGTCGACGCCTGTTTTTCAATGAAGCCCAGATGGCAGGCATGCTCGATCACCCGAACATCCTGCCGATCCTGGATGCCGGCGAAGTCGACGACAAGCGCTATGTTGTCATGGAGTATGTGCCGGAAGCGCGGCCGCTCCGCGAACATTGCTCGCCGGACCGCCTCCTGCCTCTCGGCAAGGTGGTGGAAGTGGTCTTCAAGTGCGCCCGTGCACTGGAATATGCCCACTCGCAGGGGGTGATCCATCGTGATGTGAAACCCGGGAATATCCTGCTGACCCGGCAGGGAGATGTGCGTCTGGTGGATTTCGGGGTGGCCCGAACCGCCCGGAGTTCACCCGAGAACATCCGTGGTTTCTTCGGATCCCCGAGTTATATGGCGCCGGAGCAGGTGACCAAGCACATCGCGACCCGGGAGTCGGACCTGTACGCCCTGGGAGTCGTCTTCTACGAATTGCTTACCGGCAAGCGTCCCTTCTACGGTTCACATATCGAGCAATTGCGACAGCAGATCGTCTACGCGACGCCGGTACCGGTGCACAAGCTGCGGGCGGAGGTTCCTCCGGAACTGGAACGGATCGTCAATCGTGCGATTGAAAAACAGCCCGGTCGTCGCTATCGCTCCGGCCTCGAATTTGCCTCCGACCTGGCACAGGCCTTTCAGGAAACGGACCGGGTGCACCGCAAGATCGTGGAACAGGAACGCTTTCGCTGTCTGCGACACCTGGCCTTTTTCCAGGATTTCTCCTATCCCAATATCTGGGAATTGCTCAACGCGGGCAGCTGGGAGCAGTATCGGGCGGGCGAGGCCCTGCTGCAGGAAGGCGACCTGGATGAGAGTTTCTTCGTCCTGGTCTCGGGCAGTGTTCTCGTCCAGCGGGGCGGGGAGACGGTAGGCCGGCTGGCGCCCGGTGAGTGCTTTGGTGCTGCCGGCTATCTCGACGAGGTGATCCGGGACACCGGGATCGTGGCCGCCGACGACACCGAGGTCCTGCGTCTCAATGCGACCGCGGTAGAGCAGTGTTCCACCGATTGCCAGCTCCGTTTCATGCGCCAATTCCTCCGTCGCCTGCTCAAGCGCCTCGGTAGCTGCGAGGTGCCCGCTCGCCAGGGCTGAGGCTCAGCGGCGCCTGCTGCTGCATTGGCCCGCGCAGTTTCAAAGCCCGGCTTTCATTTTGCACTTCCCTGGCGATGTCCCCCGATGCCGGAGCCCCTTTCCGGCTTAGCACCCAGCGCCAGTTTCAGGCATCAGCAGATCCGCCATCGCTGGGCTTCGGAAAAATTTCGGGAATTTTTCGGTTCTCTCTCAAGGCGTCGCATGGCGCCTAGCGTCAGATTCAGGCCTGGCGCCGAAAAGGGCCGGCATCCGCCCCTGGGCGTCTCGTGTTGAGCTGGAATTGCGAGGAGAACGGAAATGAAGTGCCTGAAATGTAAAACATTCTGGAGTCTTGTGCTGGCAGGGGTGTTGGTCCTCACACCGGCCATCGCCGCAACGGAAGAGCCGGACGAGGAGGCAAAGCACGACGAGGTGCCGGATTTTGAGGAGGAGGAGCCAAAGAAGCTGGAGACCATTCAGACCGAAGCGGAGCCGATCGAAATGGATGAGGAACTGGCTCTGCGCCTGATTCACATGGGGCTGCAAGAACCGCGGCGTCTCACTGCCGAATACATGGACAGGGTAGTGTGCCGACACCGTGAAGTCACGGGAAGTCGGCTTCGTTACGTCATCTGCGGTACCAATGCAGCCTGGATGGCCGGTGAGCCGGATATGCGCCAACAGAGCAGCACTGGACAAAGCGCGGGCAATGGAGGAGAAGGCAGTGGGCAAAGGGAGAGTGCCGGCCCACGTCCGTCGGATTGGGGGCAGGACTCCGGTGCCTGGGGAACGCTGGCTCAGATGGCCGGTGGTGGTGGCCTGGATATGGACCTGGAAGGCGGTTTTGCCGTGCTGGGACCCATCAGTCGTCGCCAGATCGAACAGGCCATGCTGCAGGTCCGCGCTCTGCAGCACAGCGAGCGGATCGTCGCACGCATGCTTGATCCTCAGGTGAGTGTGCCCCCGGAAGTACGTGATGGCACGATTCATGAGCTGGCGGAGATCCATGTTGCACTGGATGATGTTCGGCTGGAATGGGTCGATGAAATCGAAGCCACCACCGGGCGCGAGCAGCAACGCCTGGTCGAGAAAATGGACAAGGAACTGGAGTCGGTGCTGGCCGACCACGGGTATTCCGTGGAGGAATACAACGAGCAGGTCGCCCATATCGAGGAGGACGAAGATCTCCTGAATCACAAGGCTGGCGCGGTCGAGGATATTCTGGAAAATCGATAGCCAGGACAAGGATCCCGGGTGCCGCAGCCTCAGACCGGCGTGTCTGGACGCAAGCTGCGGTTGCCCGGGGTCTCGTGGTGCCGGCACCTCATGGCAACAGGGTGGTGGGATCCGCGATCATGTACACGATGCTTTCTTCACTGAGCGTTTCGGTGATGTAGGCATGGTTTCCGTCCCGGTCCACACTGATCGTGGTGGCATTGAACTGGCCATGTCCTACCTGATACTCCCGGACTTGAGTGGCTGTTGCTTGCAGGCCGGGTTGCCGCATCAGCCTGGGATTGTCTCCTTCATCCTTCACCTGGATGTACCAGATGGCATCCGGGTGTGCATCCCAGGCATGGGATTTCGCTGTCGTCAGGGATATGGATGTCGGTTCCATGTTTCCATTCTCGAGTTCAAGCGTCCACAGACCCTCCCTGTCACGTCGGGTGACAACCAGATTGCCGTCGTCCCGTGACGCCTGGACGCGATCAATGTCCTTGCCTCCTAGCAAGCTGCGCTGACCCTCTTGCAGCTTGTATTGATGCAGTTGCCAGGTCCCCGTCCGGTCGGAAGAGAAATACAGCGAGTCGCCCTCAGGGCTGAAGGCTGCATCACGTATGTTTTCATTCCTTTCACTGATTCTGCGCGGCTCCCCGTCCGATATCGGTTGGTGGAAAAGTGTGCGTTTATCGTAATCGGTCAGGACATAGGCAATCTGTTCACCGGAGGGATGCCAGGCCAGGGAGCTGATCAGTCCGGTGTCGTGCTTGGTAAGTTGGCGTGACTGGCCGGTTCTCAGGTTTCCCAGCCAGATTTGTTCTTCTCCGGTGCGGTCCGAACGGAAGGCCAGTTTGCGGCCATCCGGGGAAACCCTGGGCGTATGTTCATTGAAGCGGCTGGCGAACAGCTGCTCGCCATCTTCCGGATGGGCTTCCTCTCCGGGGTCGAGGTCCACGGCAGCCAGCCCGGTTCGGCCTTCCCAGCGCTCGAACAGGAGCACGGATCCATCGGCCGAGAATCTTGGCCAGAGTGCCCCTGAAATTCCGAGACCGGTGACGGCGCCATCTTCTGCATCCATCAGCCACAATGTGGGCCGCCCTTCGTGCGGAGAGGAGAACACGATCCCGGACCCGTCGGGCGTCCAGTCAAATCCCTTCAGGGGCAGTTCATGTGGTGTCAGCGTTCGGGTGTTCCCTTTCTCCGCATCAATAATGTGAAGAGAGTTGTCGGGCCAATTGCCACGCCGAATGGCGATCCTTCCGCCATCCGGCGAAATCCGTGCTTCCGCGTCAATATCGCCGGCTGTGAAATCGTAATCCAGGGGCTTGCGGCTGCCATCCAGGCCAAGACGGTGCAGGCGGATTCCGGCTTCCGCGTCGTAATGGCTGACCAGCAGCGATTGCCCATCGGGAAACCAGTCCATCAGGGTAACGAGAGATCCCGGACAGCCATCGGCCAGCTTCCGCGTGATGCCGTTCTCACGGTTGTGCAGGTGTACTTCGCAGTTGCCCGGGAAATGGCGTTGAAAGGCGATATAGTCCCCGTCCGGGGACCAGGCCGCTGCGGTATCAAGGGCCCCGGGCTCATGGGGAAGAGGAGACCGGTCGTTGCTTCCGACCGGGCGAACAATCTGTGGGCCATGCTCGCCCCTGGCGCCAACCGGGGTATAGACCATGTATTCGCCATCCGGCGAGGGTGTGGGGCGGGTTTTTCGGCCCGGCTCGAACGTGACGGGTTGCATCTCGGCTTCCAGCACCTGGTGGTAGGGGCGCGATTCCAGGGAGAAGTGACCCACAAGCAGGAGAATCCCGATGGGAAGCGTGACAAGCGCGAGTACAGCCACCAGACCCATCACACGGGTGTCCCGAAAGGGGTTGCGTGTGTGTCCCGGCGGTGCCTCCGAGACGGCCGCCACCACCCGGTAACCCACCTTGGGTACAGTGCGGATGAAATCACGATCCTGGGCGGTATCGCCCAGCGCGCGTCGCAGTTCCCCGATCGCCTGGGTCAGTACGTCGTCGGTGGGGTACAGGCCGGGCCACACCGTTTCGAACAGTTCTTCACGCGTGACCGCGCGATGCTGCTGTTCGATCAGAACTCGCAGTACCGCGCCCGCTTTGGGTGTTATCCGGACCGACCTCCCGTTCCGCTCGATGCGGTTCTCGGAGAGGTCCGCGGTGACGCCATTCAGTCTGAATCGATGCATGACCTCGAGTTTTCCCCCGCGGGTTCGGCCAGTCTTTCCCGCAACCTAAAGCCTACTCTATACTGGAAAAAGCCGGAAGCCCGATGCGCCCTGACGGGTTCGCATTGCCCCGGCCAGTTCCGGAGGGTGTGTTAGGTGCAACAGGTGGTCCATCCGGGGAGTCACACTACGCGTCTGGGGAATCAGGGTCATGTGGAAGTCCTCGTTGATCACAGCATGTCTGGCACTTTCCCTTGTGTTTCTTGCGGCCGGCCCCGTCCTGGCTCAGGAAAGCGATGAGGGATTTGTTCCTGAAGACGAGGACCCACACGAGCTGGCTACCATAGAAACCGAGGCGGATCCCATCACCATGGACGAGGAGCTGGCGCTTCGGATCATTCACATGGGGCTCAATGAACCCAGGCGATTCACGGGCGAATATATGGACCGTATTGTATGTCGCCACCGGGCACTTACCGGTAGCCGAATGCGCTATCTCATTTGTGGTACCAACGCCGCATGGCTGGCTGGTGAACCGGACGACAGCGACTCTCCTGTCAGATCGCGGCGCGGAGTGGCCTCCGGAGAGGCGGGGTTTTCCAGCCTGGCGCGGATGGTGAGTGCAACCAGAGTGGATATGGACGCCGCGGACGGATTTGCTGTGTTCGGTCCAATCAGCCGGAGTGAGATTGAACGCTCAATGGCCGAGATTCAGGCGATTGAGCACAGTGAAGCCATCGTTGAGAGCATGCTCGATCCACGTACGGAAGTTCCCGAAAAAGTCCGCAATGGAACGATTCATGAGCTGGCCGAAATCCATGTTCTGCTGGATGATATTCGCAGGGAGTGGATAGCGGATATCGAGTCCGCGGATGAAGCGGAACGGGACGAGCTGGTTGAGGAAATGGACCGGGATCTGGAGGCCGTGCTGGAGAGCCACGGCTATACCGTTGAAGCGTACAACGAAGCGGTCGCTCGCATCGAGGAAGACGAGATGCTGCTTGGGCACAAGGCGGCTGCCGTAGAGCAGCTTGAGGACGAACGTTAGCGTATGCTGAAAGGCTGCTGAAGAGGCTTCCCTGCGCGCTGCCCTTCAGCCCAGAGCCACCTTGCCCATCCTGCATTGGTTGCGTTCATTCCTGCTCTTGCCGTTCCTGTTCCTTGTCCCGCTCGATCAGTGCATAGGCCGAGTGGTTATGTATGGATTCGAAGTTCTCCGAAGAAACCGTGTAGGCTGCGATGCGTTCGTCCCGATTGAGTTCCACTGCAATATCGCGAACGATGTCTTCCACGAACTTGGGGTTGTCGTAAGCGCGTTCGGTCACGTATTTTTCGTCCGGTCGCTTGAGCAGGCCGTACAACTCGCAGGAGGCTTGCGACTCCACCATTTCGATCAATTCCTCGATCCACACGAAATCGCGGGTGCGGGCTTCCACCATGACTTCCGAGCGCTGGTTATGGGCGCCATAATCCGAGATTTTCTTTGAACAGGGGCACAGGCTTGTCACCGGGACTTTCACCCGGACGATCATTTCCGTGCTGTCTCCCCGGCGTTCACCGATGAAGCCAACCTCGTAATCCATCAGGCTTTCCACCCCGGAGACCGGAGCCTTCTTCGAGATGAAGTAGGGGAAGGTCATCTCGATGTGACCCGAGCAGGCCTCCAGCACTTCGGTCATTTCCCGGAGGATTTCCTTGAAGGAGCGGACCGTGATTTCGCGCTCGTGGTTTTCGAGGATCTGTACAAAACGTGACATGTGGGTGCCCTTGAAGTTGTGAGGCAGGTCCACATACATGTTGAAATTGGCAACGGTGTGCTGTTCGCCGCCGGTCCTGTCGCGAACCCTTACCGGATGGCGAATGTCCTTGATTCCGACCTTGTTGATCGGGATCTGGCGCGTGTCGGCGCTGCCCTGGACATCGTCAATCTGGCTCACGGTAGCCTTGCCTTGCTTCAATTCCGTCATTGTCTCGAATCTCCAGAAAAATTCATGACACCAGGCGCTTGCCCTTGGCGTCGGTCTGTTCCACCTGCCATTCGTGAATTCGCCGTTCAATGGCATCGGCAGTGAGCCCCGCATCGGCCAGGAGGTCTTCCCGGCTGCCATGGGTCAGGAACTGATCAGGGAGCCCTATGTGGAGGACCGGGCATTCAAGGCCAAGTTCCGCCAATTTCTCGGATACCGCGCTGCCGGCACCCCCGTGAATCGTGTTGTCTTCAATGGTGACGACGGCCCGGTAATTGCTTGCCGCTTCCCGAACCACTGCCGCGTCCAGGGGTTTGACGAATCGCATGTCCCACAGGGCCGCGCCAGTGCGTTCTGCGACCTCTTCGACTTCATGTAGCAGGGCGCCAAAGCTCAGAATGGCGGTATTGCGACCATCACGGCGCTTGCGTGCCTGCCCGAGGGGCAGGGCCTGCATTTCCTTCTCGGGTGCGACTCCGGGCCCCGAGCCCCGTGGGTAGCGGACCGATGACGGACCATCGAGACAGAATCCCGTATAAAGCATCTGCCGGCATTCGTTCTCGTCCGCGGGCGTCATGACGGTCATGTTGGGGAGGCAGCGCAGGAAACTGATGTCGAAGCTACCGGCGTGGGTAGTGCCGTCGCCGCCGACGGGACCGGCCCGGTCGATGGCAAACATCACTGGCAGGTTCTGTACAGCCACGTCATGTATGACCTGGTCATAGGCTCGTTGCAGGAATGTGGAATAGATTGCCACGACCGGGTGCAAGCCCTCGCAGGCCATGCCCGCGGCCAGCGTGACCGCATTCTGTTCGGCAATGCCGACATCCTGGTAACGCTCGGGAAAACGCTTGTGGAAATCCACCAGGCCCGAGCCTTCCCGCATCGCCGGCGTGATGGCCACGATTGGTTCGTCCGCCTCGGCCATGTCACAGGCCCATTGGCCGAAAACAGCCGAGTAACTATAACCGGCGGGTGTTGCCTTGGGCTTCAGTTCGCCGCGGTCTGCGTCAAATTTTCCCGGCCCATGCCATTTGATTGGATCCAGTTCCGCGGGGCCATAGCCCTTGCCCTTGCGGGTGACAACATGCAGGAATTGGGGGCCCGGCCGCTCGCGCAGGTTCTGCAGAGTTGAAACCAGGGTTTCCAGATCATGGCCGTCCACCGGTCCCACATAATTCAGGCCGAGCTCTTCGAAGAGGGTGGCAGGCAGAACCATGCCCTTGGCATGTTCCTCCGACCGTCGCAGCAATTCCCGCAGAGGAGGGACCATCTCCAGGGCCTTCTTGCTGTTTTCCCTGAACTCGCCGTACAGGCGACTTGAAAGCACACGCGAAAAATAATTGGACAGGGCCCCGACGTTCTCCGAAATGGACATGTCGTTGTCGTTCAGAATGACCAGCATGTCTGCCTTGGTGGTGCCGGCATGATTGAGCGCCTCAAAGGCCATTCCGGCCGTCATCGCGCCATCGCCAATCACGGCTGCCACGCGCCGGTCCTCCTGCTGCATGCGTGCTGCAAGCGCCATGCCCAGGGCGGCGCCTACCGAAGTGCTGGAGTGGCCGACACCGAAGCAGTCGTACTCACTTTCATCCCGCTTGGGGAAGGGCGCGAGTCCGCCGTGTTGACGTATGGTGTGCAATTGATCGCGACGACCGGTGAGTATCTTGTGGGGATAGGCCTGGTGTCCGACATCCCAGACCAGGCGGTCCCTGGGGGTCTGGTAGGCATAGTGAAGGGCCACGGTCAGCTCCACCGCGCCCAGTCCGGCGGCGAAATGCCCGCCAGTCCGGCTCAGCGTGTCAATCATGAAGCCACGGATCTCCTCCGCCAGCTGCGGGAGGCTGGATCGTGGCAGGTCCCGCAGCTGATCGGGGGAGTCTATGGTGCCCAGCAGGGGGAATCGGGATTCGGTTCGGCTCATGGTCTTCGGCTTTTGCAGGCAGCGCCACATTATCCGTCGGCAGAGGGGGTGGCATCAACTGCGATCCCCTTTTGGGGCGGAGACTGCCGGTCGTCAGCCAGGCTCAACTGCGCCTGTGCCGCAGATTGCGCACAAGCCCCAGCAGCAGGCTCGTATCGCCTTCGAGCCGGCGACAGATGTCTTCGGCTTCGTCATAAAGGCCGGCCGCGCGGTCCCGGGCCTTGTCCACGCCCAGCACGCTGACGAAGGTGGGCTGGTCTCGCGCTGCGTCCGCCCCGGGCTGCTTGCCCAGGGCCCCGGTTTCGCCGGTGGCATCGAGCACGTCGTCCTGTATCTGGAAGGCCAGGCCCAGGCAGGATCCGATTTGTCGACAGTCCTGGTGAGTCTGCATGGCGACGGTATCGGCCGATAACAGCCCCAGCAGGAGGGAAGCCTCGATCAGGGCTCCGGTCTTCATGCGGTGGAGGCGCTCCAGTGTCTCGATATCCGCCGTGCCGCCGGTCAGTGAAAGGTCCAGGGCCTGGCCGCCGGCCATGCCGGCGGGCCCGGCGGCTTCAGCCAGTAGAGCAATCTTTTCCCCGGTCCGGCGGGCGTTTCCCCGGTAGCCGTTTGCCAGCAGCCCGAATGCCCGGGCCTGGAGCGCGTCGCCCGCAAGGATCGCGGTAGCTTCGTCGAAGGCCAGGTGGCAGGTGGGACGACCCCGGCGGAGTACATCGTCGTCCATGGCCGGGAGGTCGTCGTGAACCAGGGAGTATGCGTGGATCATCTCCACGGCACTGGCCGGCGCGTCCAGGGCACCGGGAACGGCGCCTGAGATTCTGCCCCCGGCGTGGACCAGAAGCGGGCGCAGGCGTTTGCCGCCACCCAGGACGGCGTACCGCATGGCGGCAGTCAGGCGACTGTCCCCCGGAAGGGCCTCATCCAGGCATTGTTCGATGCGCTGGCGCAGCTGCGCAATCTGTTCCTCGGTCGTGCCGGGTTCAGCCTTGAGCGTCATCCCCCGGGCCCTCAGTTTGTTGCTTACTGTCCAGATCTTCCAGTTGTTCGTTTCCGTTGCTGCCTACCAGTGTTTGGACCTGTTGTTCCGCTTTCTCGAGCGCGCCGCGACACTGACGGGTGAGCTTGATGCCCTTTTCGAATCGCTTCAGGGATTCCTCCAGGCTGAGCTCACCATCCTCAAGGCTTTCCACGATAGCCTCAAGCTCGCTCAGTGCCTGCTCGAAATCCGGCTGCCGGTCTTCTTTCCTCGCCATGCTGAAATCGCTCCCTGGATGCTGGTGGTTCTGTGCAGTCTGACTGCGTTAGAGGGTTATTGAAGTCACCGGTGGTGTCCGGTTATTCCGGCCGCGAAGGCTCCGTGACATCGTCCGGATCATTGGCGGACAGGCGTCGGCGGAAGGGGTGATAGAGTTTCTTGCGGGTGGCTCGCCCAAGCCGCAGGTACCAGGGTGGATGTTCCACATAGTGCCGTTCATCCGGCTCCAGGTGTTCGCCCCCAAACATCCGGTTCTTGATCTTGGCCACCCGGGCCAGGTCGATTCGGCAGGCCATGCGATAAATGCCCCCCAGGCCCCACCGCGGTGGCATCCGAAACTGGAGGGATTGGGTGAAATCCAGTAACAGGGGTTGGGTGGGTCGTTCCGGGTTGAACAGCAGATTGTTGAGACCCAGATCACCGTGGGTGATGCCGTGGGCATGCATTTCACGCACCAGCTCCTTGAGTGCGTCGAAATAGGCCAGGGGAGGCGAGTCCCCGGCCAGGAACAGCTCCGCGAGGGGATGCCCCTTGAGGGCCTCCATCTCGATCGTGTCCTGGCGGGATCCGGTATAGACCCTGGGGACGGCACCGGTGGTCTCCAGCTCTTTCAGAATACGGGTTTCACGCTGGGCCAGAAAACGGCCGAACCGGCGCTTCATGAAGCCCTTGCCGCGGTACCAGGTCTTCCAGACGCGAGTGCCGTCCGCTGTTTCGCCCAGCCACAGGTCTGCCTGCGGAAAGGCGAAGGCCGCCTTCAGCAGACGCGCTGATTGCGGCAATTCCGGCGGGCATTCTGGTTTGTCCTCGCTCATTCAGCGCGTCCTGTTTCCGCCCCGTTTGCGGACCGACCGGTCGGTCGGTATAGTGACCGACCCTGCCACCAGCACCGCGAGCAATCGTAATGTCCGAGCCTCAATCCACCAGCCCGCCTGAGCCCTCAGAAGGTGCCAGCGCCATTATAACGGCCGCAAGCAAGCTTTTTGCGGAACAGGGCTTCGAGGCAGTATCGGTTGCCGAAATTGCCCGCGTTGCCGGTGTCGGGAAGGCTACCATTTTTCACCATTATCCGAGCAAGCTGGCGCTTTACGAAGCCGTGCTGGAGAGCGTGCGTTCCGATGCATTGTGGAGCCTGGAAGACCAGGACTGGAATTCAGGTGAGCTGGAGGAGCGTATCGCTTCCTATGTAGAACGCCAGGTCCGGCATCTGGAGGCGAATCGCGAGATTCTGCGGCTGGTGCAGCGTGAGCTGCATTCCCCGGACAAGGAAGACAACATGCGTCGGGTGGCCCGGATATTCGAGGAACCCTTTACCCGCCTGGTGCGTCTGTTTCGAGAGGCACGTGTACGTGGGCAAACCAGCCCAGATGTAAGCCCGGAAGTTGCCGCGCACCTGCTCATGCATGCGGGCGTCGACTTCGTCTGCAGTCGTCCGGTACTGGTCCACATGGCGGGCGCTGGTCACACGGCCGATGTGAGTGAATTTGCCCGTAATGTAGCGGCAATACTTACCCATGGATTCGCACCCCGGAGCACGGAATGAGGAGCCGCGATATGGACATGAATAGCCCTTCTTCCACCGTACGCTGGCCAGTGTTGCTGGTCCTGGCGGTCACCCTCGTGCTTGCCGCCTGTGATGACGAAGAAGAGTTTGCCGAAGATGACGAGGAGCGTCCGACCAGTATCCATGTCGTTGAAGTGGAGACAAGCGACATCGACGAAATGGAACGCACCGTGGGACTGGTGGAGACCTTTTCCCGCCCCCGGGTCGCAGCCGAAGTGGCGGGGCGCCTTGAAAGCGTCGAGGCCGATGTGGGGGATGAAGTCGAAAAAGGCCAGCTTCTGGCCAGTATCGACCCCGAGCCTTTCGAGTTGGCCCGGGATATTGCCGACGCTGAAGTGGACCGTCTCAAGGCGCGGATAGACCAGCTCGAGATCGATCTTGCCCGGCTTGAGCGCATGTCCGAGCGGGAATATGTGACCGAGCAGGAAAGGGACAGTACCCGCGCGGAACTGGATGCCACTCGCCAGCAGCTCCGGGGTGCACGCTCCGAGCGCAGTCGAGCGGAGCGGGAACTGCGACTGACCGGGATCACGGCGCCGGTCAGTGGTCAGGTGGATGAGCGTCGGGTGTCCGAAGGCGATTTTATCCCCGCCGGAGAAATGGCCTATCGAATTCAACCCGCGGATCGTTTTCGGGTTGTGCTGTCCTACCCGGAGCGGACCGCCCAGCGGTTTGAGCGCGGGATGCCGGTACGCTTGACCTCACGCCTGGCCAATGGTGACTCGGTGGAGGGAGAGATTTCCCGTCTGCGTTCCGCTGTCGATCCAGGATCCCGTTCTGTCCGTGCGGTCGTGGAATTCGAGAACGAGAATGCCTGGCGCCCGGGCATGCTGGTGACCGGTGAAGTCATCGTGGATCGGCGCGAGGCATCGAAGCGGGTGCCCAACCACAGTGTCGTCCGGCGTCCAGCCGGGCGCGTGGTGTATGTCATTGAAGACGGACGGGCGTTCGAACGAGAGGTGGAAATCGGGGTCCGCACGGGCGAGTGGACGGAGATCCGCTCGGGAGTCGAGGCCGGTGAGACGGTGGCGACCGATGGTGCTGATTTCCTGACCGACGACACCCCCGTGGAAATCCGCGAGGACGACTGAGATGACCCTTCCCGAGTTTTCCGTAAAACGGCACGTCATGGCGTTCATGATGAGTGCCGCGCTGATCCTGTTCGGCATTATTGGCTATCAGGATATCGGCAACGACCGGTTTCCGGATATCGACTTCCCGATCATCAATGTGACCACTGTGCTTCCGGGTGCCGATCCGGAAGTGGTGGATGCCAGTGTGACCCGGGAGCTCGAGCGCGCCATCAATACTGTGCCTGGAATTGATGATGTGCAGTCCAATTCATCTCCTGGCACATCCACCATTACCATCACCTTTGATCTGGATCAGGATATCGATATTGCCTTCAACGACGTCCAGGCAAAAGTCAGGGAAACAGTCAACCAACTCCCTCAGGATGCCGAAGACCCGATCGTGTCCAAGGTGGAAGTGGATGCCAGTCCGATCATGTGGCTTTCACTTCAGGGTGATCGTACGCTCCAGCAATTGTCGGACTACGCCGAGAACAATATTCGCCGCCGACTGGAAACCATACCCGGCGTCGGTGATGTGATGATTGGTGGCGGTCGTGATCGAAACATCCGGGTAGAGCTGGATGTCGCAGCGCTCGCCAACGAACGCCTGACCGTTCAGGACGTGATGAACAGCTTCGAAATGGAGCATTTTCAGCTCCCCGGCGGGTTTCTGGTCAGTGGCCAGCGCGAACAACTCCTGAAGCTGGATCTGGAGTATGACGATCCGGATCGGCTGGAGCAGATGATTCTGGCCAACCGTGACGGACACCTGGTTCGGCTCGGGGATGTGGCGGATGTCCAGGATGACCTGGAGGATTTTCGCAGTCTGGCGCGCTTTAATGGGGAGCCCACCGTAGGTGTCGGGGTGGTGAAGATTGCTGGCACCAATACCCTGAATATTATCGATGAGGTCAGGACCCGCCTTGATGAAGAAATAATCCCCCAGTTGCCACCAGGGATGGAGATCAATATTTCTTCGGATCAGTCCATCTTCATTGAAGGAATGATCGACAATCTTGAGCGAACACTCCTTGTCGCGGTCATGCTGGCTGCCCTGGTGATGTGGCTGTTCCTCAAGAGCATGCGTTCCACCCTGATTATCGCTGCCTCGATTCCAGTTTCCTTGCTGGCCGTAATCGCGGTCATTTACTTTTTCGGCTACACCCTGAATTCCATGACCCTGCTCGCGATCCTGCTGTTGATCGGGGTAGTGGTCGATGATGCGATCGTGGTGCTGGAGAATGTCTACCGACATCGCGAGGAGGGTCAGGAAGATTCGCGGGTGGCCGCGGTGACCGGGGCCAATCAGGTCTTTTTTGCAGTCATTGCTTCATCGCTGGCGCTTATCTCGATCTTTGGTCCGGTCATGTTCATGGACGGCATTATCGGGCGATTCTTTGAGTCCTTCGCGGTGGTGGTGGTCTTCGGGATTGCGGCTTCCACCTTCGTCGCGCTCACTCTGATTCCAATGCTTTGTTCCCGCTTTCTCTATGTTCCCAGGGCGCATGGGCGTATGTACTGGGTTCTGGAGAATGGGTTTCGCGCGATGGATCGCTTTTATCGTGGTCTGCTTGGCAGTGCGCTTCGCCATCGCCCGCTCGTGCTATTCATCGCCCTGACGGTTGTGGTCCCGTCGTTTTATCTGGCCGGGCAACTGGGGGGTGAGTTCGCGCCGGAAGAAGATGAAGGGCAGTTCGTGGTGAACGTGCGTGCGCCACTTGGATCGAGTATCCATTACACGGACCGAAAGCTGACTGAAGTGGAGGGTGTGCTGGCGGAGCAGCCCGAGGTTGATCGCTACTTTACCGCCATTGGTCTGGGCGCAGGCGGGCAGGTCGACTCCGGCATTGCATTTGTCCGCTTGAAGGATCACTCAGAGCGGGACGCGTCCCAGGAAGAAGTGGTGGGTCGTATCTCCGCGGGGTTGCAGAAAATCAGTGGTGTTCGCGCCTTTGCGTCTCAGATTGGCATTGTCGGTGGACAACGCGGGGAGCCGCTCCAATTCATGGTGCGGGGCCCGGATCTGGAGGAGCTGGCGGAACATTCAGAGGCGATTGAAAGAGAATTGAATCGCATTGATGGCATGGGATCGGTGGATCTGGATCTTCGCCTGGATCAACCGGAGATGGAGATTGAGGTCGATCGGGAGCAGGCCCATTTGCTGGGTATTCCCACTTTTGAAGTAGCGCGCGCCGTGAACGTGCTCGTAGGAGGGCTGGATATCGCCCGCTATGATGATGACTTTGGCGGCGGAGAGCGTTACGACGTCCGCCTCAAGGCGCGTGAGGACCAGTTTGAATCGCCTGATGACATGGCGAGGATTCAACTGCGTAGCGCGGAAGGCGAGCTTGTTCGCCTGGATCAGGTTGCGGAATTCGAAGAAACCGTGGGTCCTGCCGTAGTACCGCGCTACAACCTCGAGTATGGGGCGCAATTCTTCATCGATCCTGAGATGTCACTTGCCGATGCAATGGATGAGGTGCAGGAGGTCACGGATGAGATTCTGCCGCTGGGGTACAGCCTGGATGTGGTAGGCCAGGCGCGCGAGTTCGAGCGCACCATCGGAGCAATCATCTTTGTCTTTGTTCTCGCGGTGATACTTGTTTACATGGTGCTGGGCAGTCAGTTCAATTCCTTCATTCAGCCCATCATCGTGATGCTGGCCATGCCGCTGGCGATTACCGGTGCCCTGCTGGGTCTGCTGATCACAGGGCAGACACTCAATATATTCTCGATGATTGGGATGGTGCTGCTTATTGGGGTAGTCACCAAGAACTCCATCCTGCTGATCGACCTGACCAATCAGTATCGGGGCAAGCATGGCATGAAGGTGGATGAAGCCCTGATGGCTGCGTGCCCGATTCGTCTGCGTCCTGTATTGATGACCTCGCTGACCCTGATTCTGGCCATGTTGCCGGCCGCCCTGGATACAGGGCCGGGCGCGGAAGGCAATTCCGCCATGGCGACGTCGATTATCTTCGGAATGATTGCATCTACCCTTTTGACACTGGTGGTGATCCCGAGCGCCTATTCCCTGGTGGAAAACCGCCTGTCCCGAACCGAGATGCCGGGTGGCTATGAACCGGAACCGGAGACTGCCTGAGGAGTGAAAAGCCATGGATACGCGTGAGGATGCGACAGGTCGTATAGCAGGAGGCAGTTCTGTTTTGGTTTTGCTGGGGTTCATGTTTCTCCTGGCAACCCCGTTGGCAGCCGATGAAGCTGCGACTGGGGATGGAGATGCACTGGATCTGATGAGCCTTTATCAGCTTGCGGCGGATGCCGACCCGGCGATTCACCGGGCACGTGCCCGGCTGGACCAGGCCAGGGAAGCGACCCCGCAGGCACGGGCACGCCTGTTGCCTGAGGTCTCGCTGTCGGCCCAGATCCAGGAAAGCTGGGAGGATGGCACCCAGATCGGGTTTGACCAGGCAACTGGTGAAATCGATACGCTGGACTTTGAGACTGAACTGGACAGTACCAGCTATGGCGTGGAATTGCGCCAGACCCTGTTCCAGTGGGATCTGTTCATCGGTCTGGATCGGGCACGTGCCGAGGTGGCCGAGGCGGAAGCCAACTTCGAGGGAGAGCTGCAGGATCTTCTTATCCGGGTCGCCGAAGCCTATTTCAACAAGCTGGTCGCCAGTGAAGTCCTGGCGACACGGGTGGCCACCCGTGAAGCCTTCGAGCGGGAAAAGGAGCGGGCGGAATATGGCCGGGAAGTGGGGCTGGCAGCCCTGACCGATGTGGAAGAGGCTCGTGCCGCCCACGATCGGGCCCTGTCCGATGAAATAGGCGCGCAGCGAGAGCTGGAAATTGCACGTGAGGCCCTGTTCGAACTGACTGGACGCGAGATCCGTGAACTCGCACCTTTGCGAGCCGAGATCGAGCTACTCCTTCCGGAGCCGGATGATATTGAATTCTGGGTGGAACGGGCGCGGGAGCTCAATCCGGAATTGGCCGCTGCTGAACATGTGGCCGAGGCTTCCGAGGCCATGGTCAGCCAGGCTCGTTCAGGGCACTACCCACGGCTCGAGCTGACTGCATCCCGTAGATACCAGGATATTGATAGTGACAATCCCTTTCAGGTACGGGATACGGTCACGGACCAGATCGGTGTGCAGCTGTCGATGCCTCTGTTCCGCGGTGGAGGTACCCGTTCGGAAGTGCGCGAGGCGCGTGCCGGTGAACGTGAAGCCTGGCAGGCGGTCAAGCAGGCCAATCGTGAAGTGCGGCGCGCAACTCGTGATGCCTTCCTTGGTATCCGCTCCGGTGTGGCTCGCGTCCGGGCACTGGAGCAGGCCGTCAAGTCGGCCGAAACGGCAGTGGAAGCCACCGAGATCGGTGTCGAAGTCGGCACCCGCAGTACACTTGACCTGCTGAATGTACGTCGTGAATTGGCTGATGCAAGGGCGGAATATGCCCAGGTCCGCTTTGAGTTCCTCGCCGACCGGCTTCGCTTGCGCCGCGCGGTAGGTGAACTTTCAACCGATTACCTGGAACGTCTCAACGAACTGTTTCGGGACGCCTGACGGCACCCGATCACTCCTGAAATCGCCGGCTCCCGGACTGACCGGAGCCGGCCCTTCGAAGCCTGCCCGAGGCTGCTCCACCAGAAATATCCCGCCGGTAATTTCAATATCAGGTCATTGACCCGCAACTCAGCGCGTTCCTGGTCTGGAGCGCGCGCGTGTGTATGATGGTACTCTGGAAAGAAGGGGAAACACCGGTATTCATATCAAGGGATGGCTTGACCGTGAGCCATGCCTCGGACGCCCTGGTAATTTCTGATGTGAGGGAGGGGGAAATGAAAAAGTGGATGATAATGATCGGCATGCTGGTCTTCAGTGTGCAGGGAATCGCTCTGGCGAATGACGTGTCGGAAGAATCCCGGATTGAACGGGAAGCCGCGCTGGTCGAATGGCTGGGCGTGGCGCGCTACTTCCATCCCGCCGATGGTGTGGAAGAGACCGACTGGGAAGGGGTCCTGCACAAGGCCCTCAAGGTGGCCGCCCAGGCGGAAGATGACGAGACCTTCGTGGATGAGGTGACTGCGCTGATTGAACCGGCAACCGTGGGTATGGTGGTCGGAGCGGAGGTGAGCGGACAGGGTGTGATGCCGGAAGACTGTGATGCAGCGCCCCTGCGCTGGACGCATCGCGGCTTCGATGCCTGGCCGGTAGTCGACGAGGAGCATATTGCCAATCACTATCAAAGTGAACGCAGCGAGTGGCCCGGGGAAAGGCTTGGAGTGGCGGAGGACGAGCTTCCGCGGGACTGGAAAATGAACCTGCCCGGTGGGCGCAGTGTCAGCTTGCCCCTGGCTCTCTGCCCGGAGCAGGCCGCGGAATCCGAAGCCGTGAAACCGCCGGAGACCGACTTTGGCGAGGATCATGCCGCAATGGCCCGTTATGCCATCGCCCAGATGGCCCCGGTATTCAGGCATTTCTATCCCTACCAGACGCATATGAGCAGGGACTGGGATGAATGGCTACGGTCGGAACTTGCCAGGGCCCATGAGGTTGAAGACCGGGAAGGACTCCATGTATTCCTGCAACATTTCGTCGCGCCTCTCAATGACGGGCATCTGATGGTCCTCGATACCAGGGCCGAGGGGGAGTCGGGTTTCCTGCCCATCGATATCGTCTGGCATGAAGACAAGGCAGTCGTTATTCACATCAATGAACGCGCTGAGTCTGATCTCCAATTGGGTGACCGGATCAAAAGCGTCAATGGGGAACCCACGAAGGAATGGCTGGAAACGCGCATGGCGCGCTACAGCGGAACCAGTCAGTGGCGTCAGGAGCGGGCGCGCCGGGAATTTCTCGGCAATGACCGGGATGGCGCGGACTCGATCGAGCTGGAACTGATCCGGGATGGGGATGTTGAATCGATCGAGCAGGAATACAGTGCCCCGGGCATGGCACACGCCCCCGAGCGGGAAGGATTCGATGAACTTGGCGACGGTGTGGTGTATGTGGATCTGCGCGCCAAGGACATGACGGCCCTGAACGAACGTATGGATACCCTGATCGAGGCGGAGACCGTGGTCTTCGACTTGCGGGGATACCCCACCGATGCCGGGGCGGGAATATTGACTCATCTGCTTGAGGAACAGGATGAGTGGGGTGACTGGATGCGCGTGCTCATGGCCACCGGTCCGGGAGGAGAGTTCTTGCCCTACCAGGCCCATGGCTGGCATATACCGCCGAGCGAGGATCATATCGGCGGCAAGGTAGCCTTTTTGAGTAATGGCCGTGCCATCAGCTATACGGAGTCGGTGGTGGGCATGGTGAAAAAGCATGAGCTGGGCAAGCTGGTCGGCGGCTCTACTGCCGGTGCCAACGGTAATGTGATCATGCTGGAGGGCCCGGATGGTCTTGATGTGATGTTCACCGGCATGCAGGTCCTCAATCCGAAAGGTCGCACTTTCCACGCCGAGGGACTGCATCCGGATATCGAAGTGACTCCCGACCCCGAGCGCCTGGCCCGGGGTGAAGATCCCGTGCTGGAGGCAGCCCTTGAGGCACTGGGCGCGGATCCGGAGTTGGCATATCCGGAGTGATTTTTCGTCAATTCGAATAGATATCGACTGAAATGGATAGGGAAGAGGGGCGGCAGGGAGGCTTGCCCGTCTGTCCAGGGCGCGAGGATCCACCTCGGGCCGGATGTGTTTCGGCACGCCGGGCAGGGGTGCTTTCCTGAGCGTATTCCCCCGCAGGGAAGCTGATTGATTCCGCTGCTGGCATGCGGGATAATACTGTATATAATGACAGCATCGGGGCTATGCGCGCCGGGCTGAGTTGATCGACGGCTCACCCGAAGCGAGCAGCCCATGTTTGCTAGAATCGCCGCCTGTCCCAGCAATCCATTCCGCGAGTCACCTGAATGAACGATCGCTACGATGCTTCCAGTCTCGAGGTGCTCACCGGCCTGGAGCCGGTCCGCAAGCGCCCCGGGATGTATACCGACACCTCCCGCCCCAATCACATCGCCCAGGAAGTCATAGACAACAGCGTGGATGAGGCCATTGCCGGCCACGCGGACAGGGTCACCGTGATTGTCCGCAAGGACGGCAGTCTCGAAGTGCGTGACAATGGACGTGGCATGCCGGTGGACATCCACCCGAAGGAGAAGATTCCCGGGGTGGAGTTGATCCTCACCCGCCTCCATGCCGGGGGCAAGTTCTCCGACAAGAATTACCGTTTCTCCGGTGGCTTGCACGGGGTAGGGGTCTCGGTCACCAATGCCCTGTCAAAGTGGTTGGAGGTCGAGGTGCGTCGCGATGGGCGCAGCTGGACCATGGCCTTTGCCGGTGGCAGGCGCAAGAAAAAGCTTACCGACACCGGCAAGGTCGGCAAGCGCAATACCGGCACTACGGTACGTTTTCTCCCCGACCCGAAGTATTTCGACACGACCAGGTTCGGCATTGCTCACCTTCGCCATGCGCTGCGTGCCAAGGCCGTCCTCTGTCCCGGTCTCACCGTGCGTTTCGAACGCCCCGGCGAAGAGGCGGAGGAGTGGTGCTATACGGGAGGTGTGGCCGATTATCTGGCAGAAGCCCTGGGTGAGCTGCCGCGTCTGCCCGAAGATCCCTTTGATGGCTCCATCGAAGGCCAGAACGAAGCGGCGGAATGGGCCGTCACCTGGCTGCCCGAGGGCGGCGAAGGTGTCGCCGAGAGCTATGTCAATCTGATCCCGACGGTACAGGGGGGTACCCACGTCAACGGCCTGCGCGCTGGTCTGACAGATGCAATCCGTGAATTTGCCGAATTCAGGAATCTTCTCCCGCGCGGCTTGCGGATTACCCCGGAAGATGTGTGGGAAAACTGCAGTTACATTCTCTCGGTGAAGATGCATGACCCGCTCTTTTCGGGTCAGAAAAAGGAGCGGCTGGGCTCACGGGAATGTGCTCCCTTCGTTTCCGGCGTGGTCAAGGATGCCTTTCTGCTGTGGCTGAATCAGCATTCGGATGCCGGGGATCAGATTGTCCAGCTTGCCATTGCCAACGCCAACCGGCGTCTCAAGGCGAGCCGCAAGGTGGTCCGCAAGCGGGTGACCTCGGGCCCGGCCCTCCCGGGAAAGCTGGCGGATTGCACCGCCCAGGACCCGGAGCGGACCGAACTTTTTCTCGTGGAAGGGGATTCCGCCGGGGGGTCGGCGAAACAGGCAAGGGATCGGGAGTTTCAGGCAGTCATGCCGCTGCGCGGCAAGATCATGAACACCTGGGATGTGGAGCCGGCGCAGGTGCTGGGGTCCCAGGAAGTCCATGACATCAGTGTGGCACTGGGCGTGGACCCGGGATCCGATGATCTGAGCGGTCTGCGCTACAACAAGATCTGCATTCTCGCGGATGCGGATTCTGACGGGCTGCATATTGCAACCTTGCTGTGCGCACTCTTTCTGCGCCATTTCCGGCCCCTGGTCAGCCGGGGGCACATCTTCGTTGCCATGCCTCCACTGTATCGTATAGACGTGGGCAAGCAGGTCTTTTACGCCCTGGATGATGCGGAAAAGCAGGGCGTACTCGACCGCGTTGAAGCGGAAAAACTCAAGGGCAAGGTCACGGTGACCCGGTTCAAGGGCCTCGGCGAAATGTCACCGGTCCAGTTGCGTGAAACAACCATTTCTCCGGATACCCGGCGACTGGTGCAACTTACCATTCGTGACGGTGATGACACCGACCGCCTGATGGACATGCTTCTGGGTCGGGGGCGTGCCGCCGATCGGCGAGGCTGGCTCGAGAAAAAGGGCAATCTGGCGGATACCGAAATCCTGTGAAGTCGAAATACTCGCGGAAAAACTGATCCACCCACCATGGGGAACGACAGCGAATTGCCATGAGCGAAACCACCGAAGAGCGCCATCAACCCTGGGAAAGTCAGACCCTGGGGGATTTTACCGAAAAGGCCTACCTGGATTACTCGATGTACGTGGTTCTGGACCGGGCCCTGCCGCATGTCGGGGATGGCCTCAAGCCGGTCCAGCGCCGCATTGTCTATGCCATGTCCGAACTGGGCCTGTCCGCCGGTTCCAAGCCGAAGAAATCCGCGCGGACGATTGGTGACGTGCTCGGGAAATATCATCCTCATGGTGATTCGGCCTGTTACGAGGCCATGGTCCTGATGGCCCAACCCTTTGCCTATCGTTATCCCCTGGTGGACGGGCAGGGCAACTGGGGTTCCCCGGACGATCCCAAATCCTTCGCCGCGATGCGCTACACCGAGGCCCGGTTGGCGCCCTATGCCGGTGTGCTACTGGCAGAACTGGGTCAGGGCACCGTGGACTGGACCGCGAATTTCGACGGCACGCTCCAGGAGCCCGAGACGCTGCCGGCACGCCTGCCCAATGTCCTGCTCAATGGAACCACGGGCATTGCCGTGGGCATGGCCACCGATATTCCGCCGCACAACCTGCGGGAAGTGGCCGGTGCCTGCATGCGACTGCTGGAGAACAGCCGCGCTTCTCTGGACGAACTCATGAAGCACGTGCCGGCACCGGATTTTCCCACCGAGGCCGAGATCATTACGCCGGCCGAAGATATCCGGGCAATGTATGAGAGTGGGCATGGTTCGATCCGGATGCGGGCTGCATGGAAGCGGGAAGACGGGGACATCGTGATCACCGGGCTGCCATTCCAGACCGCCGGCAGCCGGGTGCTGGAGCAGGTGGCAGAGCAGATGCGGCAGAAGAAGCTGCCCATGGTGAGCGACCTGCGCGATGAGTCTGATCACGAGAATCCGGTGCGCCTGGTGATCGTGCCCCGTTCCAACCGGGTGGACTGTGAACGACTGATGAGCCACCTGTTTGCCACCACGGACCTGGAGAAGAATTATCGGGTCAACATGAATGTGATTGGCCTGGATGGCCGACCGCAGGTCAAGGGCCTGAAGGGGCTGTTATCCGAATGGATCAATTATCGTCTTGAAACGGTAACCCGGCGCCTGCAGTTCCGCCTCGATCGGGTGGAAAAACGCCTGCATATCCTTGAAGGCCTCCTGATCGCCTACCTGAACGTGGATGAGGTGATCCGGATTATTCGCGAGGAGGACGAACCAAAGCCGGTCCTGATGAAGACCTTCGGTCTCAGTGACCCACAGGCCGAGGCCATCCTGGAACTGAAGCTGCGCCATCTTGCACGCTTGGAGGAAATGAAGATTCGTGGCGAGCAGGATGAGCTGATGCAGGAATACCAGTCACTGCAGAAAACCCTGGGCTCCCGGCAACGCCTGAAGACCCTGGTCAAGAAGGAGATCAAGGCGGACGCGGAACGCTACGGAGATGCGCGCCTGTCGCCGATCGTTTCGCGAACGCCCGCACGTGCGATGGACGAGTCCGACCTGGTCCCCACCGAACCGGTTACCGTGGTTCTGTCGAAACGCGGCCTGGCGAGGGCAGCCAAGGGCCACGATGTGGATCCCGAGAAGCTGAACTTCAAGTCCGGCGATGGTTTTCTTGCTTCTGCACGTGGACGGAGCAACCAGCCTGCGGTATTCCTGGATTCCACCGGACGAACATACACTGTTCCCGCCCATCTGCTGCCTTCGGCACGGGGGCAGGGTGAGCCCCTGTCCGGTCGGGTCAATCCCCCGGATGGTGCCACCTTCGCCGGCGTCATGACCGGCGAAGCCGATGATCGCTGGTTGCTGATGACCGACCACGGCTATGGCTTCATCGCACGCCTGGGTGATCTTCTGACCCGTAATCGCAAGGGCAAGGCCGTGCTCAAGGTGCCACCCGGCGCGGGTGTGCTGCCACCCACACCGGTGATGGACGCGGAGCATGACTGGATCGCGGTTGCCGGCAGCGAAGGCCATTTCCTGACCTTCCCGGTAGAGGATCTCCCGGAAATGCCGCGGGGCAAGGGCAACAAGATGCTGGGCCTGCCCCCCCGCCGTGTTCGCGCCGGGGAGGAACGGGTCGCGGCAGTTACCACCTATGACGAAGAGGACATCCTGGTCCTGTACAGCGGGCAGCGCTACAAGCGTCTCGGCCCCGATGAACTGGATGAGTACCAGGGAGAGCGGGGACGCCGCGGCTACAAGCTGCCCCAGGGCTGGCGCAAGGTGGATCGGCTGGTGCCGGTGAGCCGTCTCCCCGAATCCTGAGCCCCGCTTGAAAGGCGTCGGGATATC
This sequence comes from Natronospiraceae bacterium, assembly GCA_007133205.1. Classification (GTDB taxonomy): domain Bacteria; phylum Pseudomonadota; class Gammaproteobacteria; order Natronospirales; family Natronospiraceae; genus SLND01. The sequence continues at coordinate 27,968 of SLND01000185.1, forward strand.
CCCATATTCCCTGTGAGACTCCGGGGATGCGGGAACTTCCCCTGGGGGCCGCGTTCTCACATGGCAGCAACGGCCGCAGGCCGTGTTCAGGGCCTGTTCTAAAGATACAGCATCGCAATACGAGGGTGAGTCATGAAGCGAGTTGCGTTGTTCGTGATGACCAACATCGCCATTCTGGCGGTCCTGTTTGTTATCACCTCCCTGCTGGGGGTCAACCGCTATCTGGATGAGCACGGTGCCATCAATTATGAGGCGCTCTTCATCTTCGCGGCTGTCCTTGGCATGGGCGGATCCCTGATTTCTCTCGCTATTTCGAAATGGTCAGCCAAACAGATGACCGGGGCGAAGGTGATCGAGCAGCCCCGTAACGAGACCGAAGCCTGGCTATTGCGGACGGTGGAGCAACAGGCACGGCAATGCGGCATCGGTATGCCGGAGGTCGCGATCTATCCCGGGGCGGAAATGAATGCCTTTGCAACCGGCATGAGCAGGAACAAGGCTCTGGTCGCGGTCAGCGCGGGTCTTTTGCAGAACATGAGCCGGGATGAAGTGGAGGCCGTGCTCGGTCACGAAGTAAGTCATGTTGCCAACGGGGACATGGTGACCCTGGCCCTGGTCCAGGGCGTAGTCAACACCTTCGTCATCTTCCTGTCCCGCATAATCGGGCACATCGTCGATCGGGTGGTATTCAAGAACGAGTCCGGTCATGGGCCGGGTTTCTTCATCACCGCGATCCTGGCGCAGATTGTCCTTGGCATACTGGCCAGCACCATCGTGTTCTGGTTCTCGCGCCACCGCGAATTCAGGGCCGATGCCGGGGGCGCAGAACTGGCGGGTCGCGAGAAGATGATTTCAGCTCTGAAGCGGCTCGGCGGCAAGGCCAATCAGGAACTCCCGGACCAGATGGCGGCCTTCGGGATTTTCGGACGCCCGGGTCAGGGCATCAAGCGTTTGTTCATGACTCACCCGCCGATCGAGGAACGAATCGAGGCCCTGCAGCAGCGGGGATTCTGAAGGGAGTCCAGTGGACGGGGCGTGCACATTGAACCCGCTCCCGATGGGAGTTTGATCCCAGGAATCGCGGCTGGACTGGACTGTTACTGGGCAGACACCGGGGCTGAGTTCCGTGGATGGTCTTGTTGGCCAGAGAATGCTATGTTCAGGGGAACAGGGATACGCGCCAAGGAGGCAGGGATGCAGAAGAAAAAGGTTTCCGTTGGGGATCTTGTCCCCGGAATGTATGTCGCTGAACTGGATCGCCCCTGGACCGAAACGGGCTTTGTCTTCCAGGGTTTCTATATCCAGGGTGAAGGCGAGATCAAGGCCCTTGCAAAAACCTGCCGGTATGTATTCATAGATGTTGAACGCGGCTATGACCCCGATGCCGAGGGCTGGTCCCAGGTGCGGGAGGAGCCCGATGAGAAGCCGGTGCTTGAATCGGGGGGACCGAAGGAACTGGTACCGGAAGAGCCGGATTTCAGGAAGGGCGTGCGCCGAGTACGCGAATATCGCCGGAGCACCGCGGCCTTCCTTGACAATGCCATGTCGCAGGTGCGATCCGGCAAGGGTATCCCTACCAATGCTGCCGCCACCGCTGTAAATGGACTGATCAAGTCGATCCGGATCAACGTAAACGCGTCGATCTGGCTCAATAATCTGAAACGCCGTCACGAACATTCGGCCGATCACTGTGCCAACGTGGCGGTCGTGTCACTGGCGTTTGCCTACCACCTGGGGTATCGGGGCAGAGACCTGGCTTCCATTGGTCTCGGGGCGCTTCTCCATGATGTTGGCCTGATGCGCCTGCCCTCGGAGCTGCTGGACAAGCCGGCCGACCTCGAGATCCCGGAGCTCCAGGAAATCCGCGAACATCCCCTTGAGGGATATCGAATGATGAAGCGGAACGGCAATGTTCCGGAGATTGCTCTCAATATCATTCGCTACCATCATGAGCGTGTCAGCGGTGATGGCTACCCGGAAGGCCTGTCAGGAGATCAGATTCCGACGGAAGCCCTGATCGTCTCCATTGCCGATGTCTACGATGCCATGACCACGGACCGGCCGTACCGCAATCCCCTGTCTCCTCACGGATGTCTGAGCGTGATCCGTCACATGGGGGCCACCGATTTCGGTGCAAAGCTGGCCAGGGAGTTCATGACCTGCATTGGTGTCTATCCAATCAGCAGCGTAGTCGAGCTGAACAATGGAAGCATCGCCATGGTTGTGGCCCATAATCACCGGACGCGTGTGCGGCCCGAGATCATGTTGCTGTGGGACAGGAACGGAAAGCCGTATGAGGACTGGCCCATCATGAGCATTGATCGCAAGGCCGAGCAGCCGGATGGCGATCAGTGGTTGATCATGCGGGTCGTGGATCCGGAAGAGTATAACGTGGATGTAGGCAAGGTCACGGAAGAGTATCTGGACCGAAACTACCTGACCACGGCCTGAACGATGCTCGGGGGCATGACTGGCCCGTATGATGCGGATCTGCCGAGCGCCACCCTCCCGCTGTCGGCATGAGCATGTAGCAAAGCCGTGAGCTGTCCCTTGTCTTATGGCATCCGAGTCAAAAGGGGCTACTGCGGCTCTGCCATGACAACCTCGGGTTCCTGCACGTAGTTGCCCTGGATATAGGCAATTCCAACCTGGAAAAGGGATGCCATGGTGTGGGCATCCTCCACCCCTTCTGCCACGGTGGCGATCTTCCGGGACTGTGCTGTCTTGACGAAGCCTTCCACCTGCGCCTGTTTGTCCTCGTCGGATTCAAGTCCATCCATGAAAGAAGCATCGATCTTGAGGTAGTCCATTTCCAGATGCTGCAGGGTCTGGGTCGGATTGTGGCCAATCCCGAAATGCTCAATAGCTATACCGCAACCGTGCTTGCGCATGGTTGCGCTGAAGCTCTTCGCCTCCTTGAGTCGTTTGTCCACGGATGCCTCGGAGATTTCGAAGACAATATGCTGCTTGGGGATACTGGTTTTCTGAACACGTCTTTCGATCCATTCAAGCAGTTTCGCATCACCCAGCGTCTGATGGTGAATCCGGATGAAAAAAGCATGCTTCTCGCCCCGTTGGTGCCGGTCTTCCAGCACCTTCAAGGCATTCTCGACGACCCATCGGTCAATCAGGACCATGAGGCGATTGCGCTCCGCTGCCTCCATGAAATCGGAGGCTTCATGCTGTTTTCCATTTTCATCCCGTAGCTGGACAAGAATGTCGAAAAGACTGGAGTCGCCACCGGCGAGATCTGCAATGGGCTGGGAGACAACCTGGAACAGGTCCTTTTCCACGCCCGCCTTGATGCGTTTGACCCAGGCATGGTCGGAAAGCTGTCCTTCTTCGTCGGTCTCGGGTGGTTCGTAGCGGACGACCTTGTTGCCCCCCGCCTTGCTGGCCTGGGTGGCAGCCTGTTCGGCGTGGGAGAGCAGCGTATCCGGGGTGTCGACGGATTCCTTCATCTCCCCCACACCAATCGAGCAGGTGAGGGCCGTGGATTGGCCGCCGGCCTCGAAGACCTCGGACGCAATCTTGTTGCGTAACTCGTCGGCCCATTGCTCGATGATGCTTATATTGCCACGCTCGCTCAGAACCGTAATGATGTTGTCGCTGAAGCGAGCACAGAAATCACTTTCATCCGCGTGCTCCCGAACAATCGCGGCCAGTTTTTTCAGGATATCGTCAGATGCAACCGTGCCGATCTTGTCCTTGATGACATCAAACTTGTCCGGGCGCATATATAGCAGGGCGCGGCCCTGGCCATCGTCCTGCCGTGCACCGAAGCGCTGGGTCAGTACTTCGCCAAAATAAGCGCGGTTGAACAGTCCGGTCAGGGAGTCGCGTCGTTCCAGCTCCTGGATGATACCCTCGGTATCCACATCAGATGCTTCACTTCGGATCGCGAGTTCCACCGCCGGCTCGCCATCCATTTCAAGGCTGCGCATCTCCAGGGTCAGGTCAAACTCGCTGCCGTCCTGGTGTCGTCCCTTCAGCTCGGTTGTTTCATCCTGGGTCTTGCCCTTGAGGGTATTCCGGATCAGGGTCTTGAGAATCTTCTGTGAATCCGGCGCGAAGAGGTCCATGACGGGCATTCCCTCGAGTGCCTCCTTGTCCTCATAACCGAAGAGCTCAAGGTAGGCGGGGTTTGCATCCACATGAATGCCTTCCTGGACATAGGCCAGGGCATCGGCGGTTTCAGAAACAATCCCTTCAAAACGTTTTTCGTATTCCTGTAATTGTTCTCGCGCGGCCTGCAGGGCACGGGCCTGCCTCAGGACACCAAATTCGCGCGTGACGACGGCAATCAGTCGTTCAGTCTCCTCAAGGGAGACCAGGTCCCTGGCGCCGTTCTGGATGGCCTTGGCTACGGAACTCTCGTCGGCATCATTGCTGATTGCGATGACCGGGACCAGTGGGGCGTGTTCGTCCCTCAGTTCGACCACCTTGGCAAGACCGGCGCCGGCCCCCTTGGTGTACGAGACGATCAGGTCAGGTTCTTCCTGCTTGATGGCCCGTGCAAGCTCATCGAAATTGCTGACCCATTTGGTCCGCATGGCGTGGCCGGCACCGCGCAGGGCCCGGTTGAGGGTTTCCGCATCGTCCTGTGAGCGGGTCAAGACCAGTGCCGGCAGATAGTCTCTTTGCATATCCTTCTGCATATCCTGGTTGCTTAACAGATCAGATCGTGTGGAACCGCGTCGCGGGCTGCCATGCTGGCGACCCGTTGCCTCTAGTATCCCATTCAGGGCGTGTTGTCCACCACCTCGCCCGTGACGGGGGTCTTGGCGTCTTCTCCGGGTATTTCCCGGACAAGCCGCGGAACCATATACCCCGGCGCCCGCCGTCGCAAGCGATCCACCAGATCGAGCGCCCGGGATTCCGGGACGTCGAAATGGGCTGCCCCGGCCACCGGATCCAGCATGTGGAGATAATAGGGGCTGACGGCGGCGGCCGTCAGCGCCTCTCCCAGGGCTTCCAGGGCCTCTATATTGTCGTTGACGCCGCGCAGGAGCACCGCCTGGTTGAGCAGCAGCGCGCCCGTTTCGCGCAGCCTCCCGATCCCGGAGCGTACATGCGAGTCGATTTCCCGGGCATGATTGGCGTGCAGGACCACTGTCACGGGCCCCGGGAATCGCTCGATTTCCCGGCAAAGGGCCCTGGTGACGCGTTCGGGCAACACCACGGGATGGCGGCTGTGAATCCGCAGGCGCTTTACATGTGAGATTTGTCCCAAGCCCTGTATCAGCTCGCCCAGCCTGTCGTCACCCAGGGACAGCGGATCACCGCCACTGAGGATGACTTCGTGAATATCCCGGTCATTGGCGACGGCGGTCAGGGCCTGGTGCCAGCGCCCTCGGGCTGCATTCTGCTCGGAGTACGGGAAATGGCGTCGAAAACAGTAGCGGCAGTGAACGGCACAGGCGCCCGTGGTGATGAGCAGGGCACGGCCCGGATACTTCTTGAGGACGCCAGGGTCGAGTTGACTGTCCAGGTCCCCTACCGGATCGGCGCGGAAACCGGGCACCTCCTCGAATTCCGCCTCCAGCGGCAATACCTGCCGCAGGAGCGGGTCGGCGGGATCACCCCGCTGCATCCGCGCCACGTAGCCCCGCGGCACCCTGAGAGGAAAGAGCTGGGCGGCACGGCGTGCCGACGGCAGCAGATTGGCCGGCAGCTCCAGCATCTCCAGAAGCTCGCGGGGATCGCGCACCGCCTCGGCGAGGGCCTGTTGCCAGTTTCTCGCCCCCGCGGGCTGCGTAAAGGCCTTGTGAGCGGTTATCATAAGCAGCTTTGTCGCAGGCAGTTGAGTCGATTCGGTCCTGTTCCAGGACGCTCTGGATTAAACCACGGATACCAATTTCTGCACCGTACAGCCGGGGAATATAAATGGCCAGTTACAGTACCAACGAATTCAAGAGCGGATTGAAGATCATGCTCGATGGTGACCCCTATAACATCGTCGAGAATGAGTTCGTCAAGCCGGGCAAGGGCCAGGCCTTCAATCGGGTGAAGGTCCGGAACCTCAAGACGGGCCGCGTGGTGGACCGGACTTTCAAGTCCGGTGAATCCGTGGAGGCCGCCGATGTCTTTGAAATGGACATGGAGTATCTCTACACGGATGGTGAGTTCTATTATTTCATGGAGCCACAGAGCTTCGAGCAGTATCCGGCAAACCCGGAAGCCATGGGGGATACTGCAAAGTGGATCAAGGAGCAGGATTCCTGCCGCGTCACTCTGTATGAGGGTGCGCCCCTGGCGGTCGAACCCCCGGCCATGGCGGAGCTGAAGGTGGTCGAAACCGACCCCGGTGTGCGTGGTGACACCTCCAGTGGGGGCACCAAGCCGGCAAAGCTGGAGACAGGCGCCACCGTGCAGGTTCCGCTCTTTCTCGAGGAAGGCGAGGTCATCAAGGTGGATCCACGCAAGGGCGAGTACATTTCCCGGGTCAAGAAATGACCCGGGAATGGCGGCCCGCCGCCGATCCCGACGTCATCAGGGCCCGGGCGCGGCTGACCGCACGCGTCCGGGCCTTTTTCGATCAGCGGGGCGTGACCGAAGTCACTACCCCCGTGCTCTCGCGGGCAAGCATTCCCGACCCCAACATCCCGAGCATGTCGGCGCAGACGGCCCAGGGCCGGCGCTACCTGCAGACCTCTCCCGAATTTCCCATGAAACGCCTGCTTGCCGCGGGCAGCGGAGATATTTTCCAGATCTGTCCAGTGTTTCGCGATGGCGAATCAGGTCAGTGGCACAACCCCGAATTCGAGTTGCTGGAATGGTATCGACTGGGGCTGGATGAGCTCGCGTTGGCGCGGGAGTGTGCTTCCCTGGTGGAGTGTGTGGTCGAGCGACCGACCCAATTGCAGGAGACGGAATTTCTGTCCTATCGCGATGCCTTTGTCAGGCATGCCGGCATCGACCCCCTGGATGCATCCACGGAGGAAATTGCGGAAACCGCAATCGAGATTCTGGGGACCGGTGGACCAAAGGACTGGACCGCGTCGGAATGGCTGGACCTGCTGGGGGCGACCCGGGTCTGGCCCGCCCTGGGCCGGGGCCGGGTGACCGTGGTCACCGATTTCCCGCAAGACCAGGCAGCGCTGGCGCGGTTGCGCCCGGGCAATCCGCCCACGGCGGCACGTTTCGAGCTCTTTCTGGACGGCATCGAACTGGCCAACGGTTTCCATGAACTGACCGATGCCGGGGAGCAAAGGGCCCGATTCGAGGCGGATAACCGCCGGCGCAGGGCCCGGGGCCTCCCGGAAGTGCCCCTGGATGAGTGTCTCCTGGAGGCACTGGCGCACGGTCTGCCGGATTGTGCGGGGGTGGCCCTTGGGCTGGATCGCCTTTATGCGCTGGCCCTGGGAGCATCATCCATCGCGGAGGTAATGAGCTTTCCAAGTGATCGTGCGTGAATTACTGTCAGGGGTGCTGACATTCGATTACTGTCGAGAATGGGGTGTCTGATGAGTCGGGAAAAGGTATTGGTGGAAGACCTCGAATACGGCATGTACGTGACCGAACTCGATCGGCCGTGGCTGGAAACCGATTTCCTGTTTCAGGGTTTCGTGATCCGCAATGCCGAGGATCTCAGGCGCCTCCAGGCGCAATGTGAATGGGTCTGTATCGACACCCTGCGCGGCGAGGATCCGGAAAAGCCCGATTCACCGAAACCGGGCAAGCGCAAACCGGAATTCAAGAAGAAACAGACACCGCGCCAGGCGGCGGCCCCATCAAGTAGCCAAGGCACGGTACAGCAGGCCGGTGCCGTTTCGCGGCCCGGGAAGGTCGCGCCGGTGGCCCCGCGCGAGCCGAATTTCAATAAAGCGCTGCCGGAAGCGGTGCAGGCACGCAAGCAGGTCAGTCGTTTTTTCAACGAGGCCATTCGGGACCTGGGTGCCGGGCGTTCGATGGGTTTCGAGCGCGCCAGGGAAGCGGTAAGTGAGCTGGAACAGGCGGTCTCACTCAATGCCAATGCCACCATCTGGCTGAACAATCTGCGCCGTGAGAGTGAGTTCGTTGCCGCCCACTGCATCAATGTCAGCGCACTGACCCTGGGGTTCGCACGCCATCTCGGCTATGAAGGTGATGAGCTGCATGCACTGGGCACCGGCGCCTTGCTGCACGATATCGGTTTCCTGGACACACCGGTCGAAATATTGCGCAAGCCGGGAAAGCTGACCGATGACGAATGGAAAGTGGTCCGCCGACATGCGGAAAAAGGGTCGGAGCTGGCGACATTGATTCCGGGCATTCCGAGCATTGCTGCCAATGTGATCCGATATCACCATGAAAGATTGAATGGGCGTGGCTACCCCGAAGGTCTTGCGGGCAAGGATGTGCCCCGCGAGGCACTGATCGTCGCGATCGCGGATGTTTATGACGCCATGACCGGTGAGCAACCCTGGTCTCCGGCCATGTCTCCGCATGGTACCCTCAGCGTCCTTCGTCAGGTAAGCCCTCAGGAGTTCGGTTCCGAACTTGCCCGTGAATTCCTGAACTTCATCGGCATTTATCCCGTCAGCACGCTCGTCGAGCTTGCCAGCGGCGCCGTCGGCATGGTGGTATCTCACACCCCGAAAACACGCTTGTCTCCGGTGTTGATGATGCTTCGAAATCCGCGCGGCGAGGATGTGAAGGACAGGCCACTGGTGGACCTTGCAAATGTCGGCGAAGATGAATCCGACCAGTGGCAGATCACCAGCGTGCTGGAGCCGGAACAGGTAGGCCTGGATGTGGCAAGTATCACGGCCATCTATCTGGATCGGCTTTTCGGCTGAGCCTCAGGCAGCCATCGTCGAGGGAAACATGGGTTTTCGACTGCAGACTTTTTGCCGCCTCGAATTTGAAGTGAGCGTGGCAACACCAATGATTCTGGTATTGCGGCCATCAGCAAGGGCGGCTCAGTGGGTGGCGCACGACAGTTTTGAGGTCAATCCCCCGGTAGCGCTGCGAGAGTACCACGATGTCTTCGAAAACCGTTGTCAGCGCCTGGTGGCGCCACCGGGGCAGTTCAGCATCGAGGCGACGGCCGAAGTGCAGGTGCCGGACGGGGGTGAAGTGAATGAAGAAGCCCCGTTCGTGGATATTGTCCGACTGCCTGATTGGGCCCTCGGGTATCTGCTGCCGAGTCGCTATTGTGAGTCGGATCGGGCCGGCAGCCTGGCCCGACGGATTGTAGGCAAGGCACCACTGGGTTATCCGCAGGTGCTGCGGCTGCGGGACTGGATTCGCACGGAAGTGGCCTATAAACCCGGGTCCGGTGAGCAATTGCTGTCGGCGCTGGAGGTCCTGGAGCGGGGCGAAGGGGTCTGTCGTGATCTGGCACATCTCCTGATTACCCTGTGCCGGGCATTGAGCATACCCGCCCGCATTGTTGTCGGCTTTGCCCGGGAAGTGAATCCCATGGACATTCACGCCTGGGTGGAAGTCTGGCTTGGGGATCGCTGGTACGGATTTGATCCTACGCCGGGAACTCCCATCGCGGGGCGGGTCGTACTGGGTGTGGGACGTGATGGCGCGGATGTGCCACTTTTCAACCAGTTCGGTCCCGTACTTCGACCGAGCAAGCTGGAAGTCTCGTTGCGTGAATTGACGCAGGCGCCTTGAGCCGACCTTTTGTCAAATTTCCGTGCATGGAGGGATGAAGTGAAACTGAAACTGTGTACCTGGCAGGAAGTGGATACTTACCTGCAAGAGTCGGACGGCATCATCATTCCGATCGGATCCCATGAGCAGCATGGTCCGACCGGATTGATCGGGACCGATGCGATCTGCCCCGAGGTGGTGGCCCATGGCGCCGGTTCCCGCGAGGGCATCATGGTGGGACCGACGCTTGGCATCGGGATGGCCCAGCATCACCTGGGATTTGCCGGTTCAATCACTCTGCGGCCGCGGACGCTGGCCGCCGTGATCCATGATGTGGTCCAGTCCCTGGATCGCCACGGGTTTCGGCATATCTATTTCCTGAATGGCCACGGGGGCAACATCACCACGGTGAATTCCGCTTTCCAGGAGCTTTATGCGGATTTCAGTCTGCATGGGGGGTATGGCGCGGAAGCAGGTTTTCATCTGAAGCTGGGCAACTGGTTCACCGGCAAACGGGTCACCAGACTCAGTGACGAGCTTTACGGAGATCGCAACGGCAGCCACGGAACCGCAGCCGAAATATCCCTGACTTATTACGCCTATCCCGAAGCAGTCAAGAATGCGGAGCTGGAGCCAAGAAAGGCGCCCGATGGCAGCTTCCGGGATGCGGCTGATTTCCGTCGGCGCTTCCCGGATGGCCGGATGGGTTCGGATCCGAGCGACTGCTGCCCGGAACATGGCGAGCGCCTGTTCGAGGCCGCAGTCGCCGATTTGATCGAGGACTACCAGCAGTTTCTGAAATCCTGAGCCCCAGCATTGCTGATGGTGATATTGGAAGTGGCGTAGGGACAACACTCGGTATCCGACGGAGGATCCTGTCATGTCGGAGCAAGACATCGAACCCGTAAAGCGGAGCAAGCGGGAATGGCGTGATCGCCTCGAGCCGGAACGCTACGATATCCTCTTCCGTGATCGGACCGAGCGGGCCTTCACCAGCCCTCTGAATGACGAGAAACGGGCAGGGGTCTACATATGTGCAGCCTGTCATCTGCCGCTGTTCAGTTCGGAATCGAAATTCGACAGTGGCACGGGCTGGCCCAGCTTTTTTGAGCCCCTGCCCGGGCGGATTGGGACTCGGCGCGACTTCAAGCTGTTGATGCCCCGTACCGAGTACCACTGCATTCGCTGTGGTGGCCACCAGGGACACGTATTCGATGACGGCCCGGAGCCCACGGGGCAGCGTTGGTGCAACAATGGTCTTGCACTGAAATTTGTCCCGGAAGATGAAACACCACCCTCATTGCGTGGCTGACAACAGCGTGGACTCCAGTGATCTGGAGCGGGGGTGGCCACGTCGCGCAATCAAGGGAAGCAAGTTTCCAACTGAAGTAGCTGGCGCTTTCCGGAAAAGGTTCGCATCAAGCCAGGATGGAGTTGCTTATGTCTGATCAGGATGCATTCACGAAACCTGGGCTCAAGCCCAGCTTGTCCGGACTCCTCGCTGGGGCAACGGGACTTCTCGGCGTCTGTGCGCTGCTTGTACTTGCCGCCTGTGGAACGGAGGATTCCGGTCCGAAAGGGGCAGAGGCGGACCTGATTGTTCAGGGGGCACCTGTCTGGTCAGCGGGTTACACAGGCGACTCCGATGCGATCGCCATTCGGGGAGACCGGATTCTCGCGGTAGGTCGCGAGGAAGACATGGAAGCGCACAGAGGTGCCACCACCGAAGTCCTGGAAGTGGAGGAAGGTGGTCGTATCGTGCCCGGTTTCATCGACAACCATACCCATTTTGACCGGGCGGGCGAGTTGCTGCTGGGCATCAATCTGCTCTCCGTGTCGGATGAGGATGGCCTGATCGAGGCGCTTGAAGCCGCCCATGAGCGCATGCCGGAAGCGGCCTGGATCATCGGGGGGCAGTGGGGTGCTTACGAGGCATGGGATCATGGCGACGGTGACGGAGAGGGTGAGACGCCTGAGGATGCCTTCGACCCTGATCGCAGCCTGGTCGAGGAGGTCACCAGTGAGCGTCCGGTACTGCTCTGGAACTGGGACCAGAGCCGCTGGCTGGCCAACCGGGCGGCGCTGGATCATGCCGCCTTCGACTGCGATACCGATGGCGTGGAATGCGAGGAGGGCGAGCCTACGGGCAGGTTGAGTCCCGAGGCAGGTGAAGCACTCCATGAACGGATGCCGGAAAAGGCCTTCTCACAACGCCTCGCCGAAGCGCGCAAGGCGCTCGAGCGTCTCCGCGAGAACGGTGTCACCACGATTCACGACAATACGCCGGCGCAACAGATGCAGGTCTTTCACGCACTTGAGCGTGAAGGCGAACTGACGACACGTGTTTATGCCCGCCCCACCCTGGACAAATGGGACGGCCTGAGTGAGGCCGGCATGGCGCATGGCTTTGGCAATGAGTACCTGAAACTCGGGGGACTCAAGGGGTTCGTGGACGGGATCATGGGCAACTCCACGGCACGGTTCTACGAGTCCTATGACCATATCGAGTCCCGCGGTGAATGGCGTGACATGATGGATCCGCCCGAGGACATGCAAGAGATGCTGATAGAGGCCGATGCAGCCGGCCACTGGCCCCAGGTGCATGCGATCGGGGATGAGGCGATCGATACGTTGTTGGACAAGTACGAGAAGCTTATCGAAGTCAACGGGCCGGATGAGGACCGCCGGCTGCGTGTCATCCATACCCAGGTTTTGGGGGATGCGGACGTGGCCAAGCGCATGGCGGAAATGGACCTGATTGCGGAAATGCAGCCATTTCACGCCATTGATGACATGCGCTGGATGGAAGAGCGCATAGGTGAGCGTTCGCGTTGGGCCTATGCCTTCAATACCCTGGAAGAGGCCGGGGTGATGCTGTCATTCGGCAGCGACTGGCCCGGCACGAATGCCTCCTGGTATCCGTCCAATCCCATGAAGGGTGTCTATGCCGCGGTAGTGCGCAAGACCCTGGATGGCAGCCCCGAGGGAGGCTGGTATCCGGAGGAGCGCGTGGATCTCGAAACGGCGATGGAAGCCTATACCGCGAACAATGCCTGGGCGGCGGGCGAAGAGGACCGCAAGGGGCGCCTGGAACCGGGCATGCTGGCGGATGTCGTGGTACTCGACCGGGATCCTTTCGAGGTCGACGAAATGGAACTCAAGGATATCCAGCCGACCCATACCATCATCGGCGGGCGCATCGTCTACGGGGATTGATTTCAGGGGCCTGCTGCAGGCAGGCCCTTGATAAATCCTTGATGCTATAAACCCCTGGCGCTCAGGGGTTCCAGGTTGGCGTCCACGGCAGGTGTGTCGAAGGCCTCGGAAATCACCACCTTGCGGGCGTCCAGGGGCGCTTCCGACGGTGCCAGAAGGCGGTGAATCTGCCACTCTTCGCCATTGGGTTCGCCAGCCATGCGCGCAAGATCCACCAGCGCCCGCTGTTCAATGGCCTGGTGTTTCTGATCGCTGACAACCAGAACACGTGGTTTCAGGCGGTTGTTCTCGGGGGCGGAAACCACCAGACCGATACAGCCGTTGTTCAGTTCCACCATGCTGCCGACCGGGTAGATTCCGATGCACTTGACGAAGTTGTGCATCAATTCGCCACCGAAGGTTCGATCGGCCTGCTGTTGCATCATCTGTACAGCGCGGTCGGCAGGTTGCGCGCGGCTGTAGGAGCGGTCACTGGTGATGGCGTCGTATACGTCACATACTGCCGTGGCCAGGATGGGGACATGCAGCTCGTCGCTGTCCAGCCCCTTGGGATAACCCTGTCCGTTTATCCGCTCGTGGTGATGCCGAATGACTGAAAGGGAAACCTCGGGCAGGTTGGTCTGGCTGACCATCAGGCGGTACCCGTCCTCCGGGTGGCGCCGCAGGACCTGCAGCTCTTCCGGGGTAAGTGCATCCGGCTTGTTCAAAAGCTCGGGTGGTGTCAATGCCTTGCCGACATCGTGCAGCAGCGCTCCAAGTCCGATGGTTTCCAGGTCGGTCTTGGAGTATCCGAGATAATGGCAGAAGCTTACTGTCAGCACGCAGACATTGAGGCAATGGAGGCAGGTATATTCATCCTGGTTCTTGAGCTGGGTGAGCCAGATTGAGGCATCCCGGTAGCGGACAATGCTGTCCACCATCTTGGTGACCACGAAGCGGGTATTGTCCACATCGATATGGCGCCCCAGACGCAGATCAGTGAGTACCCGGCGAATCTGGCGGCGAGTGACTTCGCGGGTATCGGCGGCGCCATTGACCTGGTGCCGGAAGGCCTCCCGCCCGGCAGGGCCGTCAAGGTCCTGATCCGCCGCTTCGGCCTCCGGGAACTCGTCCCGGCGCATTTCGGCCCGCGATCGATCGGCATCGATATAGACGTGACGGCAGAGGCGGCGAAATTCCTCTATCTCGCCACCGGTTTCGACCACGAAGCCCTGAAAGGGGAAGGGTGTCTCAAGCCAGGAGCGATCCAGCCTGGCGACATACATCCCTGGTTTCAGGGAACTGGTCGGAATTTTCAGATATGCCATGCCGTTAGGCCTCCTGATTCCCTGGAGGATGGGCAGATTCCCTGTCCCGCGGCAGGCTGGAGCCTGCTGCGCTCAAACTGAATATAACAAAGGATTCCGGCCATCACAGCGGTTCCGGACATTCGGTAGCAAAAATTGCACCTGACGACCCCTTGTCGATCCATTCGTGCCAATTGCTCCCTCCCGGGGAGGGATGTAAATCCCAAATTCAGCTTCAAGCCAGGAGGGCGGCAATGGCCTCCAGACCGCGTTGGTCCTGCTCGTCGAAGCGATCGCGCACGGGGGCATCGATATCCAGTACCCCGATCAGCGCCGAGTCACGGAACAGGGGTACGACAATCTCGCTCTTGCTGGCTGAGTCGCAGGGGATGTGGCCGGGAAAGCTGTCCACATCGGCCACGACCTGTGTTTTGCCCTCGGCGGCCGCAGTACCGCAGACACCTTCGCCGAGGGCAATGCGCACGCAGGCCGGTTTGCCCTGAAATGGTCCGACGACCAGCTCGCCGTCACGGTGGAGATAGAAACCTGCCCAGTTGACGCGTGGCAGGCTGTGAAACAGCAAGGCTGCGAGATTGGCGCAGTTGGCCACCCGATCACTTTCCCCTTCCGTCAGGCCGCGGGCGGCAAGCAGCAAGTCCTCGTAGAAGGCCTCGCGGTTGTCGTAATCAAGTTCCGGCAGTTCAAACATCCCGTACTCTCCTGTGACAGCGGGTATTACTCGGACAAGGCCATGCCCATCCGGAGTTCCCGCCCCGGATGCAGTGTTCTCGCGAAATCCGGGGCGCCGGCCGGCAGCACTACGATCACCGTGCTGCCCATGTTGAACCGCCCCAGCTCCGCGCCCTGTCCGAGTCTGCGTTGCTTGATGGACGGAAGATCGAGGGCGCGGGCGGCGAGTCGGGTAGGGGGTGTGACTTCACCGGTCCAGATCGTTTCCATGGATCCGACCAGCATCGCGCCAACCAGGATTACGGCCATGGGGCCGAATTCCGTTTCGAAACCGGCGACAAGGCGCTCATTGCGCGCGAAGAGTCGCGGTACGCCACGTGTTGTGGCCGGGTTAACCGAGAACAGGCGGCCCGGTACATGGCATAACTTCACAAGCGTACCGTCGGCCGGCATGTGGACCCGATGATAGTGGTGTGGTGCCAGATACAGGGTAATGAACCGGCCGTCCTTCCAGGGTTCCGCACTCCCTTCGTCCGCGAGCAGTTCCTCCAGCGTGAATCGCCGGCCCTTGGCCTGGATCAGCTGCCCGCGCTCAATGTCCCCCAATCGGCTGATGACACCATCCACGGGACTGACCAGATCTGCATGGTGGTCAACCGGCCTCGCTCCCGGATTCAGGGCACGGGTGAAGAGATCGTTCAGACTGTCGTAATCGGATATTTCATCCCGATCCGCTTCTTTCAGGTCGACGCCGTATCGTTCCACGAACCAGGTCATCAGCCGATCCCGCAACCACGGTGCACGGGAGCGGCTGGTGGCATGGACCAGCCGTGACAGGGCATGATGGGGCAGTGGATACTGGAGCCAGGCCTTGAGGAAATCTCCAGGTCCCGGGGCGTCGCTCATGCGTCCCCTTCGTGATCTTCATGGTGGTGGTCGTGGTCATCGCGTCCGGTTTCCTGGCGCACCGGCATCATCAGATCGAGCAGGCTGCCATCATCAAACTCGAGTACCAGGGTCAGCATCTGGCCGGCCTGTGGCTGTTCCCGTGCCTCCAGCAGCATCAGGTGCTTTCCGCCCGGAGCCAGTTCCACGCTGCTTTCCGCCGGAATCTCCAGTCCATCGAGTTTCTCCATCCGTGTCCGCCCATCCTCGGTCACGGTCTGATGGATCTCGACCCGGCCAAAATCCGGGGAGCCCACGTGAACCAGGGTCACATCCTCATCGCCCGCATTTTCCAGTGCCATGTAGGCGGCGGTGGTGTCCGTGCCCGGCGGGGCCTCGCGAATCCACGCATCGTCGGCAGTAAGCGCCTGACTGTCGGCGAACAGGACCAGTGGTGCGCTGGTGAGCAGCAGGAGAGCTAGGAAGGTGGCAGATCTGCGCATCTTGTGTTTCCTCTGTGGTTTGTTGGCTTGTCTTCAGGTGGCCAGATCAGAGATCCTGCTCATCAATCTGGTTTTCCAGCCAGGGAATCATCAACTCAAGGTCGTCGGCGATCCGGTCGGCATCATGCGGCGTTGTGAAGAAGGCGCGGATGTGGCCATCCGGGCCGACCAGGGTGAGCGAGGCTCCGTGGTCCACCAGATAATCATCCGCACCTTCCTCCGCCGGTGGCATGAAGGGGACGCCCATGGCCTCACTCAGCTTGGCAATATCTTCCCTGTTCCCGGTGACACCAAGGAAATCTTCATTGAAATAGGGAACATAATCGGCGAGCCGGTCCGGGGTGTCCCGCTTCGGATCAACCGACACGAACAATACCCTCGGAGGCGTGACATCACCATTGGCGCGCAGTTGGCTGTCCACCCGGTTCATCTTGATCATGGTCTCGGGGCAGACATCCGGGCAATTCGTGAAACCGAAGAAGACCAGGGTCCAGTCGCCCTCGAATTGATCCGGGGTCCAGCGCTCGCCATGGTGATCGCGCATGCTCACCTCGGGAATCAGGCGCGGCTGATCAAGGATGACGCCATCGGTCTGTGGCGGTTCAGAGGCAGCCTCTCCGGCCACATAGGCCAGAAAACCGCCACTGGCCGCGGCAGCCAGGGCGACGCAGATGAGGAGGAGTTTGGTTCGCATGTTCATTGTTCGTCCATTATCCCACAAGCAAAATTCTGTTCCATGGTCAGGTTTGCGGCATGCCAGAATCGTCGCATCCGGCCATGCCGGTGTGCCCTGACCGGAAAATGGCCAACTCGGTTATCATGGCGCAGGTGAATTCTACATGCCGCGCTGCAAGGGAAACGCAAATCCGTGAGCGAAAATGATTACAATCAGGAACCTCCGAAAGAACTGACAACCGTGGCGGATTTTATCCGCTGGGGTGCCAGTCTGTTCAACCGCGCGGGTCTCCATTATGGTCATGGCACGGACAATGCCCATGACGAAGCCCAATGGCTGGTACTCCATGCCCTGTCGCTGGAGTCGCCCCTGCCCGAGCCGCTTTACTCGGCACGTCTGGCGGAGGACGAGCGGGCAGCGGTCATGCATCTGCTCCAGGAACGGGTACGGACCCGACGCCCCGCAGCCTACATGATCGGTGAGGCCCGCTTCGCAGGCCTGAAGTTCCACGTCAACGAGTACGTGCTGGTCCCGCGCTCGCCGGTGGCGGAGTTGATTGAAAGCGGTTTCGAACCATGGCTGGAGGCTCATCCGGTACGTCGGGTGGCCGACCTGTGTACCGGCAGTGGCTGCATTGCCGTGGCCTGTGCCCTGGTCTTCCCCGAGGCGAGGGTGTGGGCCACCGACATTGACCCGCATGCGCTGAGTGTCGCCGAGCAGAATGTCGCCCGTTATGATCTCGACCAGCGGGTCGAGCTCCGCCGTGGTGATCTTTACGCCGATCTGCCGGCGGATGGCGGCTTCGAGCTGATCGTGGCGAATCCGCCCTACGTGGATGCCGGTGCGATGGCCCGGCTGCCCGACGAATACCGCCATGAGCCGGAAGTGGCACTGGCAGGTGGCGAGTCCGGGCTGGATTTCGCCGAGCGGATCATTCGTCGGGCTGCCGACTATCTCAGCCCGGAGGGTCTGCTGGTGCTGGAGGTCGGCCGTGGCGCTTCTGCCCTTGAGTCCCGCTTTCCGGACCTGCCCATGAGCTGGCCCGAGTTCGAACGCGGTGGTTTCGGGGTCTGCCTGATCCATGCTGCTGACCTGGGTGTGCTGGAGGCACCGGAGGAGGGCGACCGTGCCGGGTAGCGGATTCGGGGAACGGTTTCGCATCACGAGCTTCGGCGAGAGTCATGGCCCGGCCCTGGGCTGTGTGGTCGAGGGTTGTCCACCGGGGCTTGCCCTGTCTGAAAAGGATCTGCAGGCGGACGTGGACCGGCGTCGGACGGGTCAGTCCCGCCATACCAGCCAGCGCCGCGAGCCCGATCAGGTGCGCATCCTGTCCGGGGTATTCGAGGGCCGAACCACCGGTACTCCGATTGGCCTGCTGGTGGAGAACACGGATCAGAAGCCCAGGGATTATTCGAAGATCCGGGATCGCTTTCGGCCCGGCCACGCTGATTATGTCTATCTGCAGAAGTATGGCCGACGCGATTATCGCGGTGGGGGGAGGGCCTCGGCCAGGGAGACGGTCATGCGGGTGGCGGCTGCCGCCATTGCCCGCAAGTATCTCGCTGAATCCCTGGGTATACGGGTCCGGGCCTATCTGAGTGCGATTGGCGAACTGGACCTGGCCCTGCGGGACTGGGATGCAGTCGAGCGGAATCCATTCTTCTGTGGCGACCCGGACAGGATCGGAGAGCTGGAAGATTACATGAAGGCCCTGCGCAAGTCCGGAGATTCGGTCGGCGCGCGGGTGGACGTGGTCGCCGAGGGTGTGCCGGTGGGTCTCGGTGAACCGGTGTTCGACCGCCTGGATGCGGACATCGCCAAGGCCATGATGAGCATCAACGCCGCCAGGGGCGTGGAAATCGGTGCCGGTTTCCAGGCGGCACGCCAGCGCGGCACCGAGCACCGGGACGAAATGAGCCCGGAGGGTTTTCTCGGCAACCAGGCCGGTGGGGTGCTCGGGGGCATCAGTACCGGCCAGGACCTGACCGTGGGTGTCGCATTCAAGCCCACTTCCAGCATCCGTCTGCCGGGCCGCTCGGTGAACGAGTCGGGTGAGCCGGTTGAGGTGGTGACCACCGGCCGGCATGACCCCTGCGTCGGATTGCGGGCGGTGCCCATCGTGGAGGCCATGCTGCTGCTGGTGTTGATGGACCATTGGCTGCGCCATCGTGCCCAGAATGCGGACGTGGAGCCTCCGGGACCGGAGATTCCCGGGCATCCGGGGGCATGATCTCGGCCCGACTGTCCAGCTTCTACCTGTTCTATTTCGCCGCCCTCGGGGCCCTCATGCCTTACTGGGGCCCCTATCTGCGTTCAATCGGCTTCGAGCCGTCGCAGATTGGCGAGTTGATGGCCATCCTGCTCGGTACCAAGATCCTCGCGCCCTATATCTGGGGCTGGCTTGCGGACCGGACCGGGGCACGCATGCCGATCATTCGGGTGGCGACCTTTCTCGCCGCCACCGCCTTTACCGGCGTGTTTTTCGGTGAAGCCTTCCTGTGGATGGCGGCCGTCATGCTGACTTTCAGCTTCTTCTGGAATGCCGCTCTGCCCCAGTTCGAGGCGGTGACGCTCAATCACCTGGGAACGCGGATTCATCGTTACGGCTGGATTCGGATGTGGGGGTCTGTCGGCTTCATTCTCTCGGTGGTGGTGCTGGGCTCCAGCCTGGACCGGACCGGCCATGGCCTGTTGCCCTGGGTCATACTGGCCCTGTTCGTGCTGCTCTGGCTGGTCTCCCTGACCGTTCCCGAGCGCAGGGACCAGAGGCAGAGCTTGCGCGAGGGGTCCCTTGGCAGCGTGTTGACCCATCCGGCAGTGATCAGCCTGTTCGTGGTCTGTTTCCTGGCCAAGGCCAGCCACGGTCCCTATTACACCTTCTTCACCATCCATCTCCAGGATGTCGGATATTCCGGCCTGGCCGTGGGTTCGCTCTGGGCCCTGGGTGTGGTCGCCGAAATCGCGGTCTTTCTGCTCATGCCACGTCTGCTTCCGGCGGCAGGCCCGCGCCTGCTGATGCTGGTCGCGCTGGCGCTGACGGCCCTGCGCTGGCTGCTGATTGCCGGCTTTGTTGATAAAATACCCGTATTGATCGGAGCCCAGCTTCTGCACATGGCCAGTTTCGGCCTGTACCACGCGGTAGCGATTCACTTTGTCCATCGCTTCTTCCCGGGGCATGTCCAGGGCCGTGGCCAGGCCCTGTACAGCAGTCTCAGTTTTGGTGCCGGAGGGGCGCTGGGCAGCCTGGGCAGCGGATATCTCTGGGGGCCGGCCGGCGCCGAAGTGGTATTTGCTCTTGCGGCTCTGGCGGCGGGGATCGCTTTCCTGGTGGCCTGTTTCGGACTGCCGCGGGATCGAGTTGACAAGGCACCGAAGAACATCGTTACCGAACACTGAGGAACAGGAGTAGACAGCAATGAGCAAGCAAGTGGATGTAGCCGTCGTCGGTGCCACCGGTGCGGTCGGAGAGACCATGCTTTCCATTCTGGAACAGCGCGACTTTCCGGTCGGCAGAATCTATCCTCTCGCCAGCAGCCGTTCGGCGGGCAAGAAGCTTCGCTTCCGTGGCGAGGAAATCACCGTGGAAGATCTGGCCGAATTCGATTTCTCCCGGGTCCAGGTCGGCCTTTTCAGTGCCGGCGGGGGCATATCCGAGGAGTTCGCTCCCAAGGCCGCCGCGGCCGGATGCGTGGTGATTGATAACACCTCGAAGTTTCGTTATGAGGACGATATTCCGCTGGTGGTCCCGGAAGTGAATGCAGAGCGCATCGCGGATTACACCACCCGGGGCATCATCGCCAATCCGAACTGCTCGACCATCCAGATGCTGGTGGCGCTCAAGCCGTTGCACGACGCGGCCCGGATCCGCCGGATCAACGTGGCCACCTACCAGGCGGTCTCCGGCGCCGGGAAGGCGGCCATGGAGGAACTGGCCGAGCAGACGGCGAACCTGCTCAACGGCAAGCCGATCGAATCAAGGATCTCGCCCAAGCAGATCGCCTTCAATGCCGTCCCCCATATCGATGATTTCCAGACCAACGGGTACACCCGCGAGGAAATGAAGATGGTCTGGGAAACGCAGAAGATCATGGACCCGGAGATTCAGATCAATCCGAGCGCAGTGCGGATTCCGGTCTTCTACGGCCACTCGGAGGCTGTCCATATCGAGACCGAAGAGAAGCTGGGGGCGGCCGAGGCCACTCGCCTGCTCGAGAAGGCACCGGGCATCGAGGTGCTCGACAAGCGTGAGCCCGGCGGCTACCCGACTGCGGTGACCGAGGGAGCCGACACCGACCCGGTCTACGTCGGCCGGATTCGTGAGGATATTTCCCACGAGCGCGGGCTGGACCTGTGGGTCGTGGCCGACAATGTCCGCAAGGGGGCCGCTCTCAACAGTGTTCAGATCGCCGAGATTTTGGTAAAAGACCATTTGTGAGCTATATTTAGCTCAACATTGTGAGAAATATCCTGAACATGCGGGCCGTAAATCCCTGACCCGTGGGGGCTGGGCGCTGGATGGGGTAGGAACGGGGAGTGAGCATGAGACGACGAGTGGCCTATGTGGCAGGGCTGGCCTGCCTGGTCCAGGCACCCTTGCTTTGGGCGCTGGGCCTGGGCGATATCGAGCTGCGCTCGAATCTCCACCAGCCTCTGGATGCCCGAATCGAGCTGATTTCTCCAGAACAGGAGGATCTGGATCAGCTCAATGTCAGCATGGCATCCAATGAAATCTTCGAACGCTACGGGCTGCGTCGCGGCGCCCTGCACGGCCAGGTGCAGTTTGAAATCGTGGACGAAGGGGCCACGGCCTACGTTCAGATCAGCACTGAAGACCCCATCAGGGAACCCCATCTCAGCTTCCTGATGGAAGCCAATTGGCCGAGTGGCCGCCTCCTGCGCGAATACACGCTGCTCATCGATCCACCCGCCTTCGGTCCCGGCGAGGCTGAAGTCACGGAACGTCCCGTGGCCGAGGCGGAAGTGCCCGAGGAAGCTCCCGAGGCGGCACCTGAGCCTGCGCCGGAACCGGAACCAGAGCCGGAACC
>SLND01000188.1 GCA_007133205.1 Natronospiraceae bacterium
GGCACGACCTCGTCGCCCCGGTCGATGGCCAGTGAGCCGCCCGGGCAGAAATCGTTCTGCACATCGACGATCAGGACGGCATCGCCCTTGCGGAAATCCTGTACTCTCATATCGACCTCCCACTCCTGTATATGAGGGGTTTGGCCCCATACATCAAGACCTTTTTCATCGTCCCCGCGTTCCGCCGTGCGTGGACTGGCAATTGTCGCACGCATTGGCGACAATGCGCGGTTTTCTCGCAATGGGGAGTACGCGGTGACTGGGGTTGATGACACCGGAGAAACTGTGACTGGCGCGGCGGCGCCCGGCGAGCGGCGGCCACCGGCGAGCCGGATCGTGGAGTTGCCCGGAGCCTTTCGGACCTGGTGCGGTGACACCGTTCCCGGGGTTCGGGTTGCCTACGAGAGCTGGGGCGAGCCTGCCGGGGACGGGAGCAATACCCTGGTGGTCTTCACCGGGCTCTCGCCGAGTGCCCATGCTGCCTCCTGCGAGCGGGATCCGAGTCCCGGCTGGTGGGAGGCCATGATCGGTCCGGGACGGGCTCTGGATACCAACCGCTTCCATGTCTTGTGCTTCAATTCCCTCGGCAGCTGTTTCGGCTCCACCGGTCCCGCCAGCCTGCGCCCGGACGGCGAGGGGCCCTGGCAGGTGGATTTCCCCGAACTGCGGATCGAGGATATGGCCACGGCGGCTGCCCTGGCCCTGGACGAGTTCGGCTATTCCCGGGTCCATGGCATTGTCGGCCCCTCCATGGGCGGCATGACAGCGCTCGCCTTCCTGCTGCGCCACCCGGGGCGTGCCCGCCACCTGCTGAGCATTTCTTCCGCTGTTGGCGCGGCACCCTTTGCCATTGCCGTGCGTTCGTTGCAGCGCGAGATCGTGCGCTATGACCCGCAGTGGCAGGAGGGACGTTATCCCCCGGAACAACCGCCGGTGGGCGGCATGCGCATGGCCCGCAAGCTCGGCATGGCTTCCTATCGCTCGCCGCAGGAGTGGGCGCAACGCTTCGGGCGCGAGAAGGTCGAGAAGCCCGACCCCGGTTTCGGTCCGCGCTTCCAGATCGAGTCCTATCTCGCCGCCCACGCCGACAAGTTTGTCGGCGGTTTCGATCCCAACTGCTATCTCTACCTGTCGCGCGCCATGGACCTGTTCGACGTGGCCGACCATGGCCAGGATCGTGATGAGGCCATGGCTCGCCTGCATTACCTGGAATCGGCCTGCGTGCTCGGGGTGGAAAGCGACATTCTCTTCCCGCTCGAACAGCAGAAGGCGCTGGCCAGGGGGCTTGAAGGGGCCGGTGTGGGCACCGAATTTCATGCGTTACCATGCATTCAGGGGCACGACGCCTTCCTTGCTGATACCGACAGTTTCGCCCCTGTGGTCGCCGATTACCTTCGGAGAATCTGATGTCTGACAAAGCCGCCGCAACTGCCATGCCCAGTGGTGAATTCGACTTTCCCGGTGCCACGGACCTGATCGCCCTGGTTGCCGAGGCGGTCGAGGAAGACAGCCCGGATGCGATCACCGAGAAGGTGAAGAACGGCCTGTGCCAGGTCATTTCCAGCGAGGGTTTCCGCCTGCCGGCGGAGTTCCTGGAGGCCGAGGCGGACCACTATGCCCGCCGCCTGGTGCACAGCGACCCGGAAGGACGTTTCAGCATCGTTGCCATGACCTGGGGCGTGGGGCAGGGCACGCCGCTGCACGATCACTGTGGGCTGTGGTGCGTGGAAGGGGTCTGCCACGGACGCATTCGCGTCGACCAGTATGCCCTGGTCGAACGGGACGGAGATCGCTTCCGCTTCGAGCGTGACGAGGCCATCCCCGCCGAAACCGGGACCGCCGGCTGTCTCATTCCACCGCACGAATACCATCGGATCTTCAATGACCGGGACGACGAGGTTGCGGTGACCCTGCACATCTACGGCGGGGACATGGAAAGCTGCAACATCTTCGATCCCGAGGGTGACGGCTGGTACCGGCGCGAGCGCCGGGCGCTCGGTTTTGACGCCTGAACCGTATTCTCCCAGTCCCGCCGGCCCCCAGCCGGCGACCCCACTGCATGCCTTCGGGACCTTTGCACTTGCCCTGCTGATTGCCCTGGTGCTGATCCTGGTCGGCGAGGCCATCGGCGGTATCCCGGCCGGTCTTGCTCCTGTCATCAGCCTCCAGCTGGGCGGTCTGGTCGCGGTCGCCATTGTCATCCTTGCGGCCGAACTCGTGCCGCGACAGGTGCTGGCCCTGTATCGTCCCGCTGTGACCGACCTGGCGGGCGGGGTATTGCTGGGGGCGGGACTTACGGTGGCCCTGGCGGCGAGCCTGGCCCACCTCTACACCCTGGGCGAGGCCGAGCAGCATGCCGAGGCAGTCGAGCAGACCATCACCCGGGTCTGGGATGCGACCGGACCGCTGGTGGTAGTCGGCCTGATTGCCCTGTTCGCGCCACTGGCCGAAGAACTGGTCTTTCGGGGCATGATCCTGCGGAGTCTGCTCGGCCGCTGGCCGGCCTGGGTGGCGGTCGGGCTGTCGAGCCTGATGTTCGCGGTGCTCCACGGCCATCTGGTGCACGGCAGCATCACCCTGGTGCTGGGCCTGGCCTGTGCCCTGGCCACCCTGTGGCGAGGCAATATCTGGATCGCGGTCGTGATTCACATGGCCTATAACAGTACCGCTCTGTTTCTGGACATGGTGCTGGGCTATACCGACATCCTGCCGCTATGGACGATTGTCCCCGGATTGGCCATGATGGGTGCTGGCATCTGGCTGGTGGGACGTGGATCCCCGGCTGCAACGGGAGGACAAGGGTAATGGCAAGCTGGTCGGAAAGGGACTATGGCGGCAGTTTCCACACCGACGCCGAGGACGTGCTTGACCTGGATGACGAGCGGGTCGAGGCGATCACGACCACGGTTGGAGATCCCATCTTCCTGCCCGCCGGACGGCGCCAGGTGCTCGAAGGCACCCATCGCCACCTGCGTCGTGCCTGGGTGTCAGGCGGTGCCTTCTTCCAGCTCTATAGCCTGGAGACTGACCCCGACGACGATGCCGTGGTTCCGGAAACGGTGGTCAGTCTGTTCTGGGATCTTGCCGATGCCGATGACCTGCCGGCCGACATTGCCGGCTGCTCCATTGCCTGGCTCGCCGAAGGCCGCCTGTGGCCGGAAACGGTCCAGCAGTTCGGTGATGCCCTGTACAAGGGGTTGCATGAAGGCGGCGTGGCCGGGGAGGGCCTGAGCAGGGAAGAGGCCGTCGAACAGGTCAATGACTACCTGGAGGCCCTGTTCGGAGAGACCCCTGAATCCGAGCTCCATCTGTTCGGTCTCGATCCGGGTTTTTCCTGCTGGTTCTGCGATGGCGAATACGATATTGCCTACGCCATCATCAACACCCGGGATAACTGGTTCGGCCTGTTCATGGCCACCGATTCGGAGTAGGGCACCCGTCCGGCGGCTTCACTCTTCCGCCGCGGCTTCTTCCTCGTCTGCATCCAGCGGTGATTCGTCCGCCACGAAAAGGCGTGGATTCACGATCACGCCGTTGAGTGCCACCGTCCAGTGCAGGTGAGGACCGGTAACGCGTCCGGTGGCGCCGGCCTTGCCGACCAGATCTCCGGTTTCCAGGCTATCGCCGACCGCCACGCTGATTTCGCTCATGTGGGCGAACATGGAAATCAGTCCCTGGCCGTGATCGAGGAACACCGTCTTGCCATTGAAGTAATAATCACCGGTTTCGATGACTTCGCCCGGCGCCGGCGCATGAATGGGCGTGCCTTCCGCGCCCCGGATGTCGAGACCGCTGTGGGGATTGCGTCGCTGGTCGTTGATGTAACGCTGCATGCCGAACGCACTGGTCTCGACATCCCGTATTGGTAACTCAAAGCTCAGCGGCGTCGGGTTGCGGTCCGAACGATAGGCAATCGCGGCATTGATTTCCTTGCGGTCCTCGGCAATCCGCTCCAGATCCTCTTCGTCCGGAGTCACCATGCGTTCGTCATCAATGGTGATGCGGGACTCGCCGTAATCCCGGGTTCCGACTTCGAAGGAATGCGTCTCTTCGCTGCCATCGGCATGACGGACGGTGAAACGGCGTTCCCCGGTTTCAGCACTCAGGGGTACCCCCAGCAGGGCGACCCATTGTTCGCCTTCGCGCACCACGAGGGCATCACGGTCGCGGTAACGCACTTCGGGGCGTTCCTGGTCAGCGGCTTCCTGGTCGACCTCTCCCAGTTCCACCACGACAACCCCTCCTGGCACCGGATCATGTTGCGGCAATCCGGCAAGCGCGACCGTGGCCTTCAGGAGAAGGCCCGTGGCAAGCAGGGCAATCAGTGGGGAGAGAGTGGCCTTCATGCGTCATTCCTCATGTGATTGGTTCCTGTCATGCGGGTTGGTGTCGGTGTCGGCAGCGCCTTGCCAGGGATGGCGTTTTCGGGTCGATTCCACCGTGGCGGAAAACTGGCCGCGGGCAAGCAGGGTTTCGATCCGATCTCCCGGCCTGAGTTCAGCGGCATCACGCAGGATACCCCCATCCTCGGCACGACGGGTAATGGCATAACCGCGACCCAGGGTGGCCAGGGGGCTGACCACATCCAGATTGTGAACCACCGTATTGAAGCGCTGACGGTCCTGCTGGAGGCGGGCGAGCATGGCCCGCTGCAGTCGGGCCTGTCCGCGCTCCAGGCGTTCGCGCACGATCGGCAGCCGCCGTGCCGGACTGGTCGCCCGCAGGCGTGCGCCAATCTGGTCGAGCCGGCCGCGCCGTTCGGCCAGTTGCCGGCTCAGGGCCCGGCGGGCCCGCAACTCGAGTTCATCGAGGCGCTGGCTGCGTTGCGTCAGCTGCTGGCCCGGGTGGCACATCCTGAGGCGATGGAGCAGGGCCGCCAGGCGCCGCTGTTCGGTCTTGAGCCGTGTTTCCAGGGCCCGGCGCAGGGTTTGCCCGCGCTGGGCAAAGAGCTGCATCAGCTCGCCGCTATCCGGGGTTACCGCCTCCGCGGCGGCGGTCGGAGTCGGCGCGCGGTAATCGGCGGCAAAGTCGGCGATGGTGAAATCGATTTCATGTCCCACCCCGGAGACCACCGGGATCGGGCAGCGGCGGATGGCGCGTGCCACGCCCTCGGCATTGAAGGACCACAGATCCTCCAGCGAGCCGCCGCCACGGGCCAGGATCAGTACATCGCACTCCGCACGTTGTCCGGCCGTATCCAGCATGGCCGCGATCTGCTCCTCGGCTCCCTCGCCCTGGACCGGGACCGGATAGAGGACGACGCCGGCAACGGGAAAGCGGCGTTTGAGGGTGGTGAGAATGTCGCGAATGGCCGCCCCGGTGCCGGAGGTGATTACCCCCACCCGGCGCGGCATGGCGGGCAATGGGCGCTTGATTTCGGAATCGAACAGGCCCTCTGCCTGGAGGCGGCGCTTGAGTTCCTCGAAAGCCCGTTGCAGGGCCCCGGTTCCGGCCGCCTCCAGGGCCTCGACCTTGAGCTGGAACTTGCCCTGGGCCTCGAACAGGCTCACGCGCGCGCGCACCAGAACCAGGTCACCATTCTTCGGTTCATGGCTCATGTTTCGCTGCATGGGGCGGAACATGGCGCAATTGATCTGGGCGTTTTCGTCCTTGAGGGAGAAATACAGGTGGCCGGAGGCCGGGCGCGCGAGATTGGAGACTTCACCCTGCACCCAGAGCGGGGGGAAGCCCTGTTCCAGGGCAAAGCGCGCCTCCCGGTTGAGCCGGGATACGCTCCAGATGTCGGTGCTGTCGGGACGTTCGAAGAGGCCGCGGTTCATGGGAGACGATGGTAACCGCTGCCGGGGCCGGCGGGAAGCAGGCCGTCCGAGTTTACCGCCAGTGCCGCCGGGAATTATAATGGTCGGCTTATCTCGCACCCGCAGGACACCGGACATGGCCATTCGAATCGCCCAGGAAGCGCTCACCTATGACGACGTTCTGCTGCTGCCGGCCGAGTCGAATATCCTGCCCCACGAGGCGGATCTCGCTACCCACCTGAGCCGGGACATCAGGCTCAA
>SLND01000146.1 GCA_007133205.1 Natronospiraceae bacterium
CCAGCCGGTGGAGTACGGCGGTACCAGCCTGCTCACTCGGGACGGATTCTTCTACGCCCTGTCCACCCTGGTCGACAACTTCATGGCCTTCCCGCCGCTGGGCGTCGTGCTGGTGGGCATGCTCGGGATCGGGGTGGCCGAGCGCACGGGCATGATCAAGGCGGCCCTGCGCTCCTTCATGCTGGTGGTGCCCGGAAAGCTCCTGACACCGGCAATGGTCTTCCTCGGGATACTGTCCTCGATCGGGGTCGATGCCGGCTATGTCGTCCTGCCACCATTGGCGGCCGCCTTGTACCTTGCGGTCGGACGATCACCTCTCGCCGGTCTGGCCGCGGTCTTCGCCGGGGTCTCGGCGGGTTTTGCTGCCAATCTCTCGATTACCGGGCTGGACCCGATGCTGGCCGGGTTCACCGAAACCGGCGCACGGATCATTCATGCCGGCTACGAGGTAAACCCCGCCGCCAACTGGTGGTTCATGATCGTTTCCACCATCGTGATTACGCTCACCGGTTGGTGGATTACTTCACGCTTCGTCGAAAGCCGGCTCAAGGACAAGCCGGCCGAGGAGGGC
Source organism: Natronospiraceae bacterium (assembly GCA_007133205.1). Lineage (GTDB taxonomy): Bacteria > Pseudomonadota > Gammaproteobacteria > Natronospirales > Natronospiraceae > SLND01. The sequence goes on from SLND01000146.1 coordinate 572, forward strand.
GGCCCGAGTGTGGACGGGCCGGTGGATCTGGATGAGCACCGCCTCAAGCCCGAGGAAAGGCGCGCCCTGCGCTGGTCCGGGCTGACGATGCTCCTCACCCTCGGCTTTTTCCTGGCACTGATCTTCGTGCCGGGTGGCGCCCTGGAGACCTGGCACACCGACCCGGATGGTCCCGGCATGCCGCGCTGGGCCCAGACCATCGTGCCCATGATCTTCTTCATCTTCGTGATCCCGGGGATCGTGTACGGGATCTCGGTCCGGAGCGTCACCAACGACAAGGACGTGGCCAAGCTCCTGATCGAGTCCATGTCGAACATGGCGCCCATCATCGTACTGGCCTTCTTCGCCGCCCAGTTCGTGGAGTTCTTCAGCTACTCCGGTCTCGGCGAGATGCTGGCCCTGGCAGGCGGGCAGTTCCTGGGTCAGCTCGACATGAACCCGATCATGCTCATGGTCTGCTTCGTGCTGCTCACCATGCTGTTCAATCTGTTCATCGGTTCGATGTCCGCCAAGTACGCGATCATGGCACCGATCTTCGTGCCCATGTTCATGATGGTCGGCATCAGTCCGGAGCTGAGCCAGGTGGCCTATCGCATCGGTGACTCGGTGAGCAACGTGATTACGCCGCTCAACCCGTATCTCATCGTGATCCTGGTCTTCATGCAGAAGTACGTACCCCGTGGCGGTATCGGTACCCTGATTGCGACCATGTTCCCCTACACGGTCGGCTTCCTGATCATGTGGACCATACTGCTCATGATCTGGATGGGACTGGGCATTCCGCTGGGACCGGATGGCGGTCTGACCTACGACATTACCCAACGCTAGCCCTGCGCCGGGGGCGGGCACCGTCCCGCTCCCGGCCTTGTTCGCCGCCGTTTCCTCTAGAGGTATCAGGGGTGTGCCGGCCGACCTTTCGGGGGCTGCCGACAATGCGTTCGAGATGCATCGTTCCTGTCTCGACAAAGGCAGTTATCCCGCAGAGACGCAAAGACGCAGAGAAATCCAGGTTCGTTGTGGTCGGTTGTAGGAGAGACATTCCTGTCTCGACCGGCAAGGGTGGTATGCCGCGCCGATTTGTCGACCCTGGAAAGGGTCTCCTACAGCAACTTTTGGCCAGGTCACCTGGGCCGTGCCTGCTGATGGTGAATTCAGGTTTCGGGCGGAGTTCTCTGGAGCGATCTCGGGACTATTCCCATCAAATATTGAACCAAACCGACGGTTGGCACGGCGTAGGTGCCTTCATCCAAAGCAGATCCGTTTTCCGGGTAGGCTTGGTCCGGGCTGTGTGAGGCAGGATGCCGAACACAGAGCCCCCATGGAAGGGTTCACGGCGTCCCGGAGCAAGCCTACCCGGAAGACGGAGCGTAATCCGCCCTGCACCGGCAAAGAGAGGTCCACCCCCAGATAAGAGCCACCGCGCAGCAGGATCATTATCCGGCCGTGACCCAATCGACCACGCGTCCTGCTAGCGCTCCCCGCGCTGTTCCTCCACTTCCCGAATGCCCGGCACCATGATTCGGCTCATGATGATGCCGAGCTCGAACAGCAGATAGACCGGCAGGGCGAGCAGGGTCTGGGAAATGGCATCCGGCGGGGTCAGGAACATCCCGCAGACAAACGCCCCCACCAGCACGTAGGGGCGCTTGCGTTTCAGTGCGGTGGGCGTGGTTGCCCCGGTGCGGACCAGCAGCACCGTGATCACCGGCACCTGAAAGGCCAGGCCAAAGGCCACGAACAGGGCGAGCACGAAATTGAGGTAATGCTGGATATCGGTCATCACCGCCACTCCTTCCGGCGCCACGGCAACGAAGAAACCGAAGACCAGCGGAAAGACCACGAACCAGGCGAAAGCTGCCCCGAGATAAAACAGCAGACTGCTGGAGAAGATCAGCGGTCCGACCAGACGTCTCTCGGTCGCATACAACCCCGGTGCCACGAAGGCCCAGACCTGATACATCACGAAGGGTATGGAGATAAAGATAGCCCCTACCAGCGCCATCTTGAAGGGCGTCAGGAAGGGCGAGGCCACCTGCGTGGCGATCAGACTGGATTCATCCGGCAGGTGGCGCGCCAGCGGCTCGGCCAGCCAGGTGAAAATGGTTCCGGCAAAGGGGGCCAGTACGATGAACACCACCAGTACCGCGAGCAGGCTGCGGATCAGCCTTGAGCGCAGCTCGGTGAGATGATCCATCAGGGGGGTGGCGTCCTCGCTCACGAATCCTTCTCCGAAGTCTCCTGATTCGAGGACGCATCGTCGGTAGCTTGCTGCTTCGGCTTGTCCTGGGCGGAGCCGGTGTGGCTCTGTTTTTCCTCGGGCGGTGTCACCTGCCGCTTGAGCTGCTCGCCTTCATTGTCCAGTTCCTGTTGCAGACCACGCGCCAGATTGCGCGCCTGTCCCGCCCAGCTGCCGACGGTGCGCATGATCTCCGGCAGGCGTTTTGGCCCGGCCACGATCAGCACGACCAGGGCGATCAGAACGATTTCCCAGACACCCATCAGTCCTGTTTCTTGTCCCCGTCGCCCTGCGGTTCATGTTCCACCTGTTCCGAGGTGGCAGTGTCGGTCTCGTCCTCATCTTCCTCGAGTTCGGCATCGGGCTTGTCTTCATCCCGCATTGCGCTGCGGAAGCCCTTGAGGGCCGAGCCGAGATCACCCCCGATGTTGCGCAGGCGCTTGGTTCCGAACAGCAGGATGACGATGGCAAGAATGATGAGCAGTTGCCAGATGCTGATGCCGCCAAAACCCATGGTTATCTCCTGCCAGTTGCCGGGCCGCCCATTGTAGCTCACCTGGAGCTTGACTGGTCTTCCCGCCCGGCCTTTTCCTCAAGGCCCGACAGACCGAAACGCCGGGCAAGTTCGGCGCGCACGGCATGGGAGCTCGCGCCCCGCGCGGCGAGCAGGACCATGCTGTGGAACCACAGGTCGGCAACCTCGTTGATCAGGGCCTCGCGGTCCTCGTCGAGCCCGGCCACCACCGCCTCGATTGCTTCTTCCCCCATCTTGCGGGCAATGGTCCCGGGCCCATCGGCGAGCAGTCCGGCGACGTAGGAGGCGTCCGGGTCCGCATCCCAGCGGCTGCGGATCACCGCATCGAGGTCCGAGAGAATGTCGCTGTCTTCAACGGCCATACAGGGTCTCCGGGTCTTTCAGAACGGGGTCAATGATTTCCCAGTCGTCGTTTTCCAGGCGGCGGAACAGGCAGCTTTCGCGGCCGGTATGACAGGCTGCCCCGCCAGCCTGTTCGACCAGCAGCAGCACGGTGTCGCCATCACAGTCCAGGCGGATCTCGACCACCCGCTGGACCTGTCCGGAACGTTCCCCCTTGCGCCAGCGTCGGCCGCGCGAACGGGAAAAGTAGACGGCCTCGCCGCGCTCCATGGTTTCAGCCAGCGCATCGCGGTCCATCCAGGCCAGCATCAGAACCCGTCCGCTGCCCGCATCCTGGGCGATCGCGGGGACCAGTCCCTGGGGATTGAACTGAACCTGTTCCAGCCAGGCGCGGCTCATAGAGGTTCGGGTGTGGGACGAATGGTCACACCGGCGGCGGCCAGGCGCCGCTTGGCCTCGCCGATGCTGAATTCGCCGAAGTGGAAGATGCTTGCCGCCAGTACTGCGTCCGCATGGCCTTCGGTGAATCCGGCGACCAGGTGATCCAGTTCGCCCACGCCACCGGAGGCAATGACGGGCACACCGACCCGGTCGGATACGGTGCGAGTCAGCTCCAGGTCGAAACCCTGGCGGGTGCCATCGCGGTCCATCGAGGTCAGCAGGATCTCGCCGGCACCCCGTTCTTCCATCTCACGGGCCCAGGCCACGGCATCCCTTTCCGCATCGTGCCGCCCCCCGTGGGTGAATACCGACCAGCGCAGGGGCTCCCCGGGCGCACTGACCCGCTTGGCATCGATCGCCACCACGATGCACTGGGTACCGAAACGGCGCGCGGATTCGCTTACCACCTCCGGGTCCTTTACCGCGGCGGTGTTGATCGCCACCTTGTCTGCCCCGGCGCGCAGCATGCGGCGGACATCCTCGGGCTTGCGGATGCCGCCCCCGACTGTCAGGGGCATGAAGACCTCGCCTGCGACCGCGCGGACCGTGTCCATCATGGTCTCGCGGCCCTCGAAGCTGGCACTGATGTCGAGGAAGGTCAGCTCGTCGGCGCCCTCGGCATCGTAGCGGCGTGCGATTTCCACCGGGTCTCCGGCATCCTGCATTCCGGTGAACTGGACCCCCTTCACCACGCGGCCATCGTCCACGTCGAGGCAGGGGATGACTCGCCTGGCAAGACCGCCCATCAATCCTCCATCGGGATGTGGTCGGCCACGGGATCGCTGCCGATGGCCTTTTCCGCTTCGGCCAGACTCAGCGTGCCTTCATACAGGGCGCGACCGACGATCGCGGCGTGAATGCCGTCATCCTGGTGACGGGCCAGCGCCTTGAGATCGTCCAGAGTAGTGATACCGCCGGAGGCAATGACCGGTATCTGGATATTGCGTGCCAGTTCGGCCGTGGTCTCGACACTGGGGCCCGCCATCATTCCGTCCTGGCTGATGTCGGTGAAGACGATCCCGCAGACACCGTCGATCTCGTACTTCTGTGCCAGGTCGAGGACATCGTGTTCGGACAGCTTGGACCAGGCATCGGTGGCCACCTTGCCGTTGCGCGCATCCAGCCCGACCATGATGCGGCCGGGATATTCCACGCACAGATCCTCGACAAAATGAGGCGCATTGACCGCGCGGGTGCCGATCACGATCCACTCGACTCCCGCTTCCATGTAGGCCTCGGCGCCTTCCTCGTCACGGATACCGCCGCCCACCTGGACCGGGATGCCATCCACCGCCTGCACGATCTCGCTGATCAGGCCCGCGTGGACCGGCCTTCCGGCCTTTGCTCCATCCAGGTCGACCACATGAATCCGCCGCGCGCCCTGTTCCGCCCACTGCCGGGCAACGGCCACCGGATCCTCGGAGAACACCGTGACATCGTCGAGCTTGCCCTGTCGCAACCGCACGCAATGACCATCCTTGATGTCGATGGCGGGTATTACCAGCATCGTTCCACCTCCTGTTCCAGAAAGCTCCGGGTCGCGCCGTCCTCAGCCGGCGCCGCCGGTCCCGGTCTCCGTTCCCGTCCGGAGCGGATCCCAGGCCACGAAATTCGCCAGCAGCCGCAGTCCGGCATCCTGGCTCTTTTCGGGGTGAAACTGCACCGCCGCGATGTTGTCGCTGATGATTGCGGCGCAGAACGCCCCCCCGTAATCACAGGTTGCCGCGCAGTCGTTCGCCCGCGCCGGCTCGCAGAAATAAGTGTGGACGAAATAGAACCAGGCATCCTCGATCCCGTCCCAGAGCGCATGCCCGTTCAGGAGGGATAACTGGTTCCAGCCCATGTGCGGGACCTTGAGCTGGACATCCCGGTCGAAGCCGAAGCGGCGCACCC
>SLND01000011.1 GCA_007133205.1 Natronospiraceae bacterium
AGAACTCCCCGCTTTTCCTGATCCCGCTCAATGGCCTCGAACAGGGCGGTGAAGTTGCCCTCACCAAAGCCTTCGTTACCCTTGCGCTGGATGATCTCGAAGAAGATCGGGCCGATGGCGTTCTTGGTGAAGATCTGCAGCAGCAGGCGCTCGCGGGTTTCCTCATCCGCGTCGATGAGGAGCTTGAGATCCTTCATCTTCTGCACATCCTCGTTGTGGTTCGGGATGCGCTCGTCGATGAGCTCGTAATAGGTTTCCGGCGTGTCCAGGAAATCGATTCCCTGCTCGCGCATCTTCTCCACCGTGGAGTAGATGTCGTCGGTGAACAGAGCGATGTGCTGGATGCCCTCGCCATTGTATTCCTCGAGATACTCGACGATCTGCGACTTTTCGTCGGAGGACTCGTTGATCGGGATGCGCACCCAGCCGTCCGGGCTGGTCATGGCGCGGCTGTTGAGCCCGGTCTTCTTGCCCTTGATGTCGAAGTAGCGGATCTGGCGGAAATTGAAGAGCCGCTCGTAGAACTCGCACCACTCATCCATGTTGCCGAAATGCACGTTATGGGTGAGATGGTCGATGTACTTGAAGCCGAAGCCTTCCGGCCGACGGTCGACGCCGTCGAAGAAATCGAACTCATCCTCGTAGAGATCACCCTGGTCTCCGTACTTGTCCACCAGGTACAGGGCGCTGCCGCCAATGCCCTCGATTGCCGGGGCATCCACGGCCAGGGTTTCGGGCTTGCGATTGAAGCGGGTGGCACCCTTTTCCAGGGCCCGGTTGATCGCATGGTCCGCGTCCTTGACCCGGATCGCGAAACCGCAGGCACAGGGCCCGTGCTCGGCGGCAAAATCGGCGGCGAAGCTGTCCGGCTCCTCGTTCACCAGGAAGTTGGTGTCGTGCTGGCGATAGAGGGTGATATTGCGCTTCTTGTGCTTCGCCACGGCGGTGAAGCCCATGCTCTTGAAAAGCTCGTGGAGCATCGACGCATCCGGCGCGGCGTACTCGATGAAATCAAATCCGTCGGTGCCCATTGGGTTCTCGATCTGCTCGGTCATGACGACCCTCCTCTAGTAACTGGCAAATCTCGGTAACTGACAGAGTCTGCAACTGGGAAATGCGGCGCCCCGGTCGCGCTGCGCGACCTCAACCCCCTGGGACACCGGAAGAAAGCTTGTCAATCGGACCATTATACGGCATTGCCCCACCGCCCGTCAGAGCCGGGCTCCCGGCAGCGCATGCGCGGCCTTGACCCGTATCAAGTCGCCCCGGGGCGGTAGCGGGTAGAGTGGGTTGGGTATCCATGGAGCCAGGCATGATCGAAACCGGTGAATTTTCGCTGGCCCTCACGGGCAGTGGCGGCAAGGGTGTGATGCATGCCGGGCAGGTGATCCTTAACTGCGCCGCCGAGGCCGGCAGCCATGGGATCATGCGACGCAGTTTTGGTCCGCAGATCCGGGGTGGCGAATCAGCCGCCATGCTGCGTCTGGCTGACCGCCCCGTACACAACATGGGTGATCGTCTGGATCTGCTGGTGGCCTTTGACTGGCACAATTTCGATCGCCTGGCCGCGGAACTGCCGCTCGCCCCGGGCGCCCTGCTCATTCACGACCCACACCATGGCCCAACGCCGGAAAGCATCACCGCACAGGCTCCCCGGCGGGTCGAATTGCCGCTGCACGAGCTCACCCGTGAACAGCGGGGCCGGCACGCGAACATGATCGTAGTCGGGCTCCTCGCTCGTCATCTCGGACTCCCGCTGGAACAGAGCGTCAAGTGCGCCAGGCACTCGGTTGCCCATCGCGGCAACCGAATCGCGGAGGAAGCCGCGGACGGAGTCAGGCGTGGTTTCGAACTGGAATCCGGCCTGACGCCTCAGCCACTGCCACTGTCCCAGCCGCCCGCCAAAGCCACCTGGATGCTATCCGGCAACCAAGCGACCGGCCTGGGTGCCCTGTACGGGGGACTGGGCTTTTTCGCCGCCTACCCGATCACCCCGTCGACGGATATCGCCGAGTGGATGGCGCGGGAACTGCCACGCACGGGGGGCCGGTTCATGCAGGCGGAAGATGAACTGGCCTCGACCCATCTCTGCCTGGGGGCATCCTACGGCGGCGTGCCCGCCATGACCGCGACCTCCGGCCCGGGCCTGTCGTTGATGATGGAATCGCTGGGCATGGCAGTGGCTGCCGAACTGCCCCTGGTGGTGGTGAACGTCATGCGTGGCGGCCCTTCCACCGGCATTCCCACCAAATCGGAGCAGGCCGACCTTGATATCGCGCTGCACGGATTGCACGGGGACGCACCGCACCTGGTGCTCGCCCCCAATGGTATCGACGACTGCCTGAGCACCACGCGCTGGGCGGTGGAGTTGAGCGAACAGCTCCAGACCGCGGCCGTGGTGCTGAGCGACCAGGCCCTGGGCCAGACCCGCGCGATTCTGCCTGAACCCGAGCTCGACCCACCACGTCGCGATCTGCGCCGCCGCTGGGACGCCGAAACATCCCCCTATCGTCGCTATGCCCCGGGCGGCGACGGCGTCTCCGCCATGGCTCTGCCGGGTACCCCGGGCGGTCAATACGTGGCCGAAAGCCTGGTTCACGACCCTGCCGGACGCCCTTCCAGTGCTGCCCGGGACCACCGCGAACAACTGGACAAGCGGTGGCAAAAGCTCGCTAGCCATGACTTCGGCAAGCACTGGGCCGATATTGAAGGGACGGGTTCGCTGGCGATCGTGACCTGGGGCTCGCTCACCCCGGCGGCCCGTGAAGCACGACAGATGGCCGCGCGGAACGGTATTGATGTCCGCCTGATCTCCCTTCGATTGCTGGCTCCCGCACAGTCACGCCAGATGGATAAAGCGCTGGAAGGCGTCGAGACCCTGCTCGTTGTCGAGCAAAGCCATTCCGGTCAGTTCCACCGTTACCTGCGGGCCCATTTCGAATTGCCCGACAACGTCCGGCAACTCCATCGTCCAGGCCCTGTGCCATTGCGCCCGGGGGAAATCCGCGAGGCCCTGGAAGGACTGGCTGCATGAACCAGTGCAAGCGCCAACCACCTCACGGCGAACAGACTCTCGGGCCGCGGGACTACCTGTCCGGTGTCCGCCCGGTGTGGTGTGCCGGCTGCGGAGACTTCGGGGTACTCAAGGCCATCACCAAGGCACTGGCCGCGCTTGGACTGCCGCCTGAGCGGGTGGCCCTGGTGGCCGGCATCGGCTGTTCCTCGCGCATTCCCGCCTATCTGTCGGTCTATGGCCTCCACGGCGTCCATGGCCGGGCCTTGCCGGCGGCCAGCGGCCTTGCCGCGGTCCGGCCGGACATTACCGTGCTTGCCGCATCGGGGGACGGAGACGCCTTCTCAATCGGCGCCGGCCATTTCCTCCATGCCTGTCGGCGTGACCCGAACCTGACCTGTCTGGTGATGGACAACGCAGTCTACGGCATGACCAAGGGGCAACCTTCTCCCACCACCGAATCCGGCTGGCAGGCCAGCGCCATGGCACCCGACGGACATGACCAGGACCCGCTCCCACCCCTGGAACTTGCAGTGACGGCCGGTGCCGGCTTTGTTGCACGGGGTTTTTCCGGGGATCCCAACGGTCTGGCCGGGCTGATCGAGGCCGGCATCCGGCATCCGGGCTTCGCCTTCATCCAGATACTCAGCCCCTGCCCGACTTTCCGCCCGGAACAGATGGAATACAAGAAACGGGTCAGGTCCGGCTTTACCGAAACCGGCAAGCGCCGGGAGGCCGCCATTCAACTGCTCGAAGATGACGGCTTCACCACCGGCCTGCTCCTCCGCGAGCCACGTACTCCCCGGCCCGGGGATTCGTCACCGGCAAGCACCGGACCGGAGGACATTGCCGCCGGTTTTCGGATCAAGCGAGACTGAAGCCCTCGACAGACTTTCAACCCCGGGAAGCCCCGACCTCCTCGCCCGAAACCTTCGACTGCGCGCTTGCCGCCTCGCTCTGGGCCCCGGATGTGCCGCCCTCCAGGCGTGCCGGTTCCTCCGTGACCACGTTCCGGGCGGCATCACCCGCCTCTTCCGCGTCACGCATCGCGCCACGAAAACCCTTGAGGGCGCCGCCCAGATCACTGCCCAGGGTGCGAATGCGCTTGGTCCCGAACAACAGGACCACGATCACGAGCACGATAAGCAGCTGCCAGATACTGATTCCACCAATTCCCATGATCCACTTCCTCCGACCGCTGCGCGGCCCTTGTTTACCAACGTTTGTTCACCAGCTCCGGGTTTCTGGCCTGGAGCCATATGCTCATGACTAATGCGGTCCACCGTCTTCCGGGGGACGAATGATGTCCCAGTCCAGATCACGGTAGGTGTAGACACGGCCCCCGTGTTCACCGGCAAAGGCCTCGGCATCCTCACGGACCGAAAAGGGTGCCGGCGGCTTGCCCATCGCGCCCCGGCGTTCATGGCCGACCACATACCAGGCTTCTTCGGCATCCATCCAGGCATCATCGCCGGGGGAATCCCAGCCGGTCAGGGACAGATCATGGACATACATCTGCTCAATCGAAGGTGCTGACTCGGGCTGCCAGGCCCAGGACAACAGATCCCCCGTGGAACAGAAGGGCAATATTTCCCCGTCCCGCAGGCAGACTTGGCCCTTGGGCCCGGGATGGGCCACCACCGTCATGCCGCACAGGGCACAGTCGTGTTCATCGTGCAACTGCACGGCCTTGCAGCTTGCCCGCTCGCCGTTGCCCTCACAGCCCAGAACCAGCAGCGCGGGAATCCCGGCAAGCATGCCCAGCATCTTTCGTCGCGTGATCATTGCTTTGCCTGCCTCCTGTCGTCAGCTGCGGCGCAAGGCGAATATCCCGGCCGCCACAGCCAGGGGTACCACGGCCCAGGCGGCCAGGATCGCCAGCAGCCAGGCAGTTGAATGCCCGGCGTCGAGTGCAATCGACAGCATGCCTCCGGCCTCGGCCACCTCTTCAAATGCGGTCAGATTCACCAGGCGGAACACGTCAGTCGGGTTGATCAGCAGCAGGGTGTTGAAGAGACCACTGCCGACCCGGCCTTCGGTGCCGACCAGCAAGCCCAGCAACATCAGGTCATAGACCAGCACGAACAGGAACCAGGCAAGCAGGGCCAGGCCGGCGGCGCGTGCCTTCTCCCGGGTCGAGACGCTGATCAGGTAGGCCACCGCCAGAAAGGCCCAGCCCAGCAGAATGGCGCTGCCTATGAAAAGGGTGAAGGGACCGACCAGTTCCACCACCCCGGCCTCTTCGGCGAAGATCGCGATCACCGCCGCGGCAATGCCGAAGCCAAGCAGGGTGGACAGGGCCAGGATGCCGGCGTGGCCCAGGAATTTGCCGGCCAGGAGACCGGCCCGACTCACCGGATAGGTCAGCAGAAGCAGCAGTGTGCCCTTCTCCTCCTCCCCCACCACACTGTCGTAGGCCAGCATCAGGGCAATCAGCGGAATCAGGAAGACCGCCAGGGTGGCGAGGCTGACAATGGTGGTCGATACGCGGGCAAAACCGACTTCGCCGGAGGCGGCGGTGCCAAACCAGGCCAGTCCCACCGCCAGCAGCGCGAACGCAATCGTGATTGCCAGGACCCAGCGATTACGCATGCCATCACGGAATTCCTTGCCCGCCACGATCATGACTTCACGCATCGGCCGGCCCTCCCTCCCGCGCCAGGCGGTCATAATGGGCGTACAGGGTTTCCAGGTTGGGTGATTCCAGACTTACATCCTCCACTTCCGGGGTATCCAGCAAGGTGCGCAGCACCGCCAGCTTGTGCTCGGGCGCCACCCTGCAGGCAAAACCACCCTCCGTATCCACATTCAATTCGATCACCTGCCCGTCGAGCCGGTGGCGAAGGGCCCCGTTCATTTGCCGGGCCCGGGCATGCAACTTGAACGGCAAGCCCGCGGCCTCGCTGAGTGACTCCACCGTGCCATCGGCCAACAACCGCCCCCGCGAAAGAATGGCAATCCGGTCGATATGACGTTCGACTCCGGGCAGGACATGCGAAGACAGAATCACGCTGCTGCCGGCCGCGCGCAGGGCGTCGATCATGTCGTAGACATCACGGGTCGCCATCGGGTCCAGGCCCACCGTGGGTTCATCCAGAAGCAGCAAGCGGGGCTCGCCAAGCAGTGCCTGGGCCAGGCCCAGGCGTTGCCGCATGCCCTTGGAATAGGTCCGGACCCGACGATCGGCTGCGTGCGACAGGCCCACACGCTCCAGCAGGTTCGCGGTCTGTCGCGGGGCAACACGCTTGAGGCGGGCAAAATAGCGCAACACCTCACGGCCGGTGAGATTGTCGTAGAAACTGACATTCTCCGGCAGGTAACCAAGCTCCAGCCTGAGCCGATTGGCGCTCCGCCCGCGCGGATCCTCGCCCAGCACCCGGACACGACCGGTAGTGGGCGCCAGGACCCCCAGGATGAGCTTCATCGTGGTCGACTTGCCTGCACCGTTGTGTCCGAGCAGACCCAGCACTTCGCCGGGGGCAAGCTCCAGGCACAGATTCTCCAGCGCCACGATGCGACCAAATCGCCTGCCGAGGCCCTCCATTGTCACCACAGGATTCATTGCAATACCTCCAGCGAGCGCGGCGGCCGCATGAGGGGGGCGCTGTCCTTGACCCCCGCCGGGCGAAGGACCGGAAATTCCCGCTGAATCCAGCGCAACAACTGCACGGCCGGACTGTTGAACAGCACGCGCGCGTTGGGATATTTCCAAAGGACACGATCAATCGCGTCATTCGGTTCATGCGGCAGATCACCAATACCATCCGCATTCATGTCCCATCCCATGTAATCACTCCAGTAGTTGCCGCGCCCGTTAACGGACCATTCCTGTGGCCGATTGGAGACATACTTGACCTGGCTGCGGTTGCCAACCAGGGCATTTTCGTAGATTTCGTTGCCACTCGAACCGGCCGTCAGATGGATGCCGATGTCCGTCCGTGCCAGCACATTGCCACGGATCACATTGTGCTGGGCGTTGTACACGAACATGGCCTTGCCTTCCCCGCCACGGATGGCGGTACCACCGCCGGGCGTGGTCTGCGACCGAATCGAGACGGCGCTGTTGTCCTCGATCCGGGAGTTATTGAGATCATTGAGCAGGAAACCATAGCCCTGATCACCGAAGGAGTGATTGCCCCGCACGTCAAGATCACGCGAGGACATCAGGGCAAATCCGGTCCGATTATCGCGGGTGCGGTTGCCGATCACTTCATTCCGGTGGGAAAACATGTAATGAATGCCGTAGCGCTGGCTGTGCAGCTTGTTGCCGATCAACTGATTGTCATTGCTGATATCGATGTAGATCCCGTCACGCGCTTCCCAGACCGTGTTGCCACGAATTATCGAATCGCGCACGTTGTTGAGATGAATGCCGTTTCCACGGTCCTGTGAGCGCAGGGTGGGATCACCACTGATCTCGTTGTTTTGCACCAGGGCACGCTGCACACCACTCAGCCAGATGCCAAAACCACGTGCCTCGATCCGATTGTTAACCAGGCGCACACCGTCCGCCCCTCGTTCGACAAAGATCACCGAGTTCGTATCGGTCAGGTTGGCTCCGTCATGACGCAGGTGAAGATCACGCGCCGTGACACCGGAGGCAGCAACCTCAAGCACGTTTCCGGCGCCAAAGCCATCCAGGACGGCACCTTCCTGCCCACGCAGGATCAGTGGCACCTCGATGCGCACGCCCCCCGGATGCAGGCCGGGTTGGAGTTCCAGGATTGCACCCGGCTCCGCGTTCTCCAGTGCCTCATCCAGGTCCCCCGGCGCGACCGGGATCGCGCCATGGACATGGCCGGCAAGGGCAAACAGCAGCAGGGCCAGTAGGGCTTTCATCGCATCCCATCCAGACAGTGAAGGCATCCGCCGGAGGGCATTCACCCTCCGGCGGTGCTTCTCCGTCAACTACGTGCTTCTACCAGCATCCGGCCGGCCATTTCCATGTGCAGGGCATGGCAGAACCAGTTGCAGTAGTACCAGTAAACACCGGGCTTGCCGGCAGTGAAGGTAATCGAGGCGGTCTGCTTCGGGCTGACTTCCATGCTCACACCGTGGTCAACCACACAGAAACCGTGGCTGAGATCCTCGACACTGTCCATGTTGGTAACCACCACGGTAACTTCATCACCTTCCTTGACCGTGAACTTGTTGAGGCCGAAGTTGGGCGCGATGGAGGTCATGTAGACCCGCACCTTGTCCCCGTCACGGATCACCTTGTTGTCACGTTCCACATCGACATCATCGGCCTTTGCCATCTCGATGGTTTCCGCGAAATACGGGTCATCGCGCTTCCAGATCTGGGTGGTTTCGATCTGGTCACGGCGCACGATCACCGCATCATGGGGCTCGGCAAAGGTGGGGGTATCCTTGACCAGCTTCATCTCGTCGCCCGAGATATCGATCATCTGATCGTTCTCCGCATGCAGCGGCCCCACCGGCAGGAAGCGGTCCTTGGAGAACTTGTTCAGGGAAAACAGCCACTTGCCATCCGCGTCCTTCGATTCGGCGAGGGTTGCGTGGTTGTGACCCGGCTGATAATGAACATCCAGCTTCTGAATGATGTAATCCACATCCTCGCCGTTCCAGTGGCGTACTGCCCGATCCATGTTCCACTTGACCACCTGGCTGTCGATATAGACGGTCGTGTAGGCATTGCCACGGCCATCGTAGGTGGTATGCAGGGGGCCCAGACCCAGTTCCGGTTCGGCAGCCACCACATCGCGCTCATCATCGAGGCGCCCCTCGAAGAGATCATCAAGCTTGTCGATTTCAATCATGGTCACGGTGGGTGACAGCTTGCCGGCGGCAATAAAGTACTTGCCGTCGGTCGAGGTATTGAGTCCGTGCGGGTTCTGCGGCACCGGCACATAACGGGTGACTTCGGAACCCTTGCGGCCATCCACCACCGGCACGTCGGAATCACCGATGGTGCGATAATTGCCCTCCTCCACGGCCTTCTCGATCCGCTCGATGTTGAAAACCACGACCCAGTCACGCTCCGACGCCATCTTGCCTTCCAGGGTGACGGCCTTGTCGGAGTTGTAGCAGGTGGAGGCGGCATACTTGCCGGTATAGTCGGCATCCATGTTGTCCAGGTTGCCGTCCACCAGCACCTGCCATTTGACTTCCATGGTCTCACCGTCGATGGCACTCCACAGCGTCCAGTAGTTCTCCGGGTCATCCAGATCACGCCCGTCATTCGGCTGGGGCACGATGTACTCGGCATTGGCGAACACGTAGCCCGTGCGTGGCGCCTTCTGAAGACGCAGGCCGTGGATGGCCTGGGCATTGGGCACCGTTACCATCTTGTCGGTCTTGAAGATATCCAGGCGGATGCGCGCCACCCGGGTATTGGCCTTGTCGTTGATGAACAGGTAACGGCCGTCGTGACTGCCATCGGTATAGCTCACATGGGGATGGTGGGCATCGCCATTGGTGAAGCGATACGAGTCCCCCATGATGCGCTTGGACTCGTCGGTCATGCCCCAGCCCGAGGCCGAACAGTGGTTGAATACCGGAATACGCATGATCTCGCGCATCGACGGGACACCATAGACCCGCACCTCGCCGGAATGACCACCACTCCAGAAACCGTAATACTCGTCCAGATCGCCTGGCGGCACATCCATTTTTTCCAGTCGCTCGGACGAACCCGCCTTGGCGCGATTGCCACCCAGCAACAGACCCGCACCAGTGGCCCCGGCCATGCCGAGTGCCCCGACGGTGGCCGTGGCACCCAGAAAGCGCCGGCGGCCCGGATTATCCAGGTGCTGTTCACCCCGGCCCTTGTCTTTCACTTTGTCATCACTCATGACGTCACCTCTGCTTGTCGCACTCAGTCAATCGGCACCTGCATCCGCAGGCTTTGGGTCAATCCGCCGGAGCGGAGATTCCTTGGCATTGCCACCCCCGGCTACCCGGGCCGCCTTCTCATATCGCTTGCGCTTGAGGATCATCGGCGGGCATTTTCGATCGTTCCAGTAGGTCACCTGGCAATCGAGGCACTGATGGCATTCGTTGAGATTGATGCGACCATCCGGATGAATGGCACGCACCTCGCATTCGTTGGCGCAAATCTGGCAGGGAGAACCACACTCCGGGTGGCGCCGAAGCCAGTTGAACAACTGCAGACGCGCCGGGATGGCCAGGCCGGCACCCAGCGGACACATGTAGCGGCAGAAGAACTTGCGGTTGAAGACCGAAATTCCCAGCAGAATGAGCGCGTAGAGAACAAAGCCCCACTCACGCTGCCAGCGCATGGTCACCGCGGTCTTGAAGGGCTCGACTTCGGCATAGACCTCGGCAGTACTCAGGGAATGAAGGGAAATGCCGAACAGCACCAGCAGGATCAGGTATTTCAGTGCCCACAGGCGTTCATGGACCGCCCAGGGCAGTTCAATCTGGCGGATCCGCAGCTTGCGCGCCCCTTCGTTTATGAGCTCCTGCATGGCCCCGAAGGGACACAGCCAGCCACAGAAGACGCCCCGTCCCCACAGCAGCAGAGTGGCGGCGACAAAGGTCCACAGAATGAACATCATCGGGTCCATCAGGAACGTGGACCACTGAAAGTCGGTATACACGGCATTGGTGAAGGTGAAGATGTTCACCACGGATAACTGGGCCAGGGCATACCAGCCAATGAAGACCACGGTATAGACCAGGAAGCCGATACGCAGGCGGAACAGCAACCTCGGTCGGCGTGCAAGCCAGTCCTGGAACAGCAGGATGAAGGTCAACAGCAGCAGCCCCGCCCCCAGCACACCAATCTGCACCACACGGTCTTCCCAGACCGACACCCACAGGGGCCGATCGTCCTGTCGATCAGCCAGGGCTTCCGGAGGATCGGGGTAATCGAACCAGTCCTCGACCGGCTGGTATTCCACCGGAAAACTCACATACTCAGAATCCAACGCGCCCACCTGGCGACGAACCAGCAAATCCAGTTCCCAGGGAACCCCGGGATCAAAGCCATGTTCTTCACGGATCACGAAAATGTCGCGCTCGCCGAATGAAGGCATGTCATCCAGCGCCATATTCGGCGCACGGACCAGGTCCCGGTCACGGAACTGGATCGAGCTGCCACCCTGATGTACCTGTATCCGGTCGAAAATGCCCCCACGAGCAAAACCGGAACCCTTGAATGAATACCGGCCACGGGCCATCAGCAGAATCGCGTGCTCATCCGACTCAAGGCGATCCATGAGACGCTGGTAGGCATCATCGCCGAGCAGGTTGCGACCCGTGGACGGGGTATTGAGATAGGTCAGATAGAGGTCGATGAAGGTGTCATCGACGGCATCTTCCGGGGCGGTGTCCACATCTTCGGCGTCGGTCCCTTCAAAGGCCTCGTCGACCTCGCCGCGCCTGAGATGCAGGCGACCCACCGCGCCCTTGTCACGCAATTCGGCCCAGTCCAGGGGCTCGAAGTGATCCTCACGCACGCTGGCGGCCTCGGCCAGGGGCACCTCGTCCGGGTCGACCAGCCCGTGCGCAATCGCCATCTCGCGGGCGCCACGCATGATGGTGTCGCCCATCACCACCACCGTGACCGTGGCCCCGGATACCGCATCCACATGCTGGTAACCCTCGCGCGGCCGGCGGGTGAGCCCGACCCGGACGCGATCATGCAGGGCCTTGCCCACGTACTGCTCGACGAACTCCTCGAGGCGTTCATCGGAGATTCCGACGAGCATGATCGGTTCTTCGTGCTCAAGTACCCGCACGCCGGTGATCACCCCGTCCATGTCCAAGCCCACCATCATGTTCACCGGGCGGCCGGAATAAGCCGGGATGGGTGCAACCTCGACGGTTTCGAACAGGATCCCGATCTGCTCCTCACCCCTGAATGCCGCTTTCGCCGGTGGCTCCCCTTCCAGCGACTCGAAGCGATCCGCCTCGGGGAAGAAGCTCTCGGCGGCCGACTCCCGCGGGTCGGCCGCGAGGGGCGAAGCCATCAGGGCCAACAGAATCAGGCTGACTGGAAGGCGAAAAAAGCGCATGGGAGCCTTACTTGCGCTCCTGTGCACTGAAGAATGCGGCAAGGTCGCGGATATCCTGATCGGAGAGATTGCGTGCCTGCGGACTCATCTGGCCGTCTTCCCGTTCGCCGGAACGAAAGGCCTTCATGGCCTCGATGAATTCGGCCTCATCCATGCCCGCGATGCTGGGATACATGGCGGGAACGCTGCTGTTGCCATCCGAACCGTGGCAACCGGCACAAGTG
Organism: Natronospiraceae bacterium; assembly: GCA_007133205.1. Taxonomy (GTDB): domain Bacteria; phylum Pseudomonadota; class Gammaproteobacteria; order Natronospirales; family Natronospiraceae; genus SLND01. The sequence goes on from SLND01000011.1 coordinate 12,240, forward strand.
CCCTTGATCGCTTCTCCGCGCTCCTTGTTTCCTTCTCCCTCTCCGGCACCCACGATGTCGGGACCGAACAGCAGCATGAAGGCAAGCAATACACCAGCAACAGTCTGTTTCTGCATCTTTTGATTCCTCTTTTGGCCCTGCATCAGGCCCTTTGTCCAATTTCCCACGGTAAGCATCACCGGTTTCATGCAAGGCAGTAATTGAGCAATATCAAGAACCGCCAGATTTAATTTGTGCTCTACTACCAAAAACGCCCCACGGCGACTCCAGGGAGAATGAGCATGAGCGAAAACGCTGCAATTGCCCGCCTGTTTCGCGGCCCCGACATCACCGGGGCACGGCGACTGGCAGAAAGCTACGAGTTCCGCCTGGAAGGCATCCCCGAGACCATCCGGCTATGGGTCTATGCCGGAGTCGACGGGAACTGGTTCGAGATGGAACAGAGCCATTTCCTGCAGGCCCCAGGCATGGATGGCCCCGCGGTAGCCGAAACCCAGCGCTACGCGAGCCCGGAAGCGGCCATCCGCGAAACCCTGGAGGCCTTTCTCGAGGGCTATCGGGCCGCAATTGATGCCGGACATACCCCGGGGGACCACTGGTTGCTGCCGGCCCGCAACTGAGATTGCGCGGTCAGGGCCGGACCGGAGTTGTCGCCACCGCCTCGAGGCGCTCGTGCATCCAGCGATCAACGAGATCCACGGTCTCGGGCGCAACCTTGTGCCCGCCGGCCACCTCATGCCACTCGACCTGATAGCCCAGATCCCGGAGACGGTCGCGACTGGCTTCCGCGACAGCCAGGGGCACGATCGGGTCATCGGCCCCGTGAATCATGACAATGGGGGTGTCGGCATTGGCCGGATGGCGCTCTTCCGCCAGGGTTTCGGGAAGCAGGAGCTCACCGGCAAGGACCACAATCCCGGCCAGTGACGTCGGAAGCCTCAGGCCAAGATGGAGCGCGAGCGCACCGCCCTGCGAAAAACCGGCCAGGATTGTTGCCTCCGACGGGATGCCGCGCTCGGCCTCGCGCTTCAGCAGGGATCGAATCCAGCGTGCGCTGGCCTCGATGCCGGCCCGGTCACCGGGTACCTCTTCCGGAGCACCGGCAACGTCGTACCAGGCGCGTGCCGGACGGCCGTCATTGACGGTGATCGGACGGATGGGTGCGTTGGGTGCAAGGTAATGCACCCCGAGTTCACGCGTCTGCTCGAGATTGACCAGAATCGCGTTGAGGTCGCTGGCATTCACGCCCAGTCCGTGCAGCCACAAGGTGGCGGCAACCACCTCACGGCGGGTGTAGACCTCCAGCACGGATTCGTCCTGATCTTCCATTTCCCTGGCCTCTTGCTGATTGATCGATGGCCGGGATTCTCCCTGAAGCCACCAGGCAATGGATTGATCCAGGACAAGTCAGAGGGCATTTGGCGCCAGGTGATGCGGAAGAAACATACCCTGGAGCCCGGCCAGATCGGGTCGCACCTGATTCTCCGGGCCGGACGAAGGGCATGTCATCGCAGAGAAGCTAGAGCACGGTGCGCACTTCGATCAGTTCCGGGAAGAACTTCAGGTCCAGGGCGCGCTTGAGAAAGCCCACGCCGGAGGAGCCTCCGGTGCCGGTCTTGTACCCGATGATGCGCTCGACCGTCTTCATGTGGCGGAAACGCCAGAGCTGGAAGTTTTCCTCGATGTCCACCAGCTTCTCGCACATTTCATAGGCGTCCCAGTGCGTGGCCGGGTCTTCGTAGATCGCGCGAAAGACCTCGGTAACCCCGGAATGGGCTTCATAGGGTTCGGACCAGTCCCGCTCGGCCCGTTCGGCGGGTACCGGATGACCGCGGCGGTGCAGGTGCCGCAGGAATTCGTCGTAGAGACTGGGACGATGGAGAATGTCCTCCAGCCAGGCCCGGGTCTCGGGCTCGTGGCGAAAGACCTGGACCATGTCCGCGTTCTTGTTGCCGAGCAGGAATTCCAGCGCCCGGTACTGCGGTGACTGGAAGCCGGAGGCACCCCCGAGCACATCACGAAACTGGGCGTACTCGCTCGGCGTCAGGGTCTCGAGCACCGCCCACTGCTCGAAAAGCTGGCGCTGGACCTGCTTGATCCGGGCCATGATCTTGAAGCAGGCATCCAGTCGATCGGCCCGCACGTGAGCAAGCGCGGCCTCGAGTTCATGCAGGATCAGCTTGATCCACAGCTCGGAAGTCTGGTGCTGGATGATGAACAGCATCTCGTCGTGATGGGGCGGATCCGATAGCGGATGCTGGGCATCCAGCAGTCGATCCAGGCGGAGATAGCCGGAATAGGTCAGGCGATCCTGCAGGTCTGTGTGGATCCCGGATTCAAGCTCGCGTCGATTGCTCATTCCGCCTCCATGTATACGGGCCTCTCGCCGGCCGCCGGCTGCAAGCATGCGGGGCCGGACCGACTTTGCTAAACTTCGCGCGGCCAACCCTGGCCACCCCGCTCACAGGGTGTCGCCGGGTCAGGGTGGCGCATAGTTTAGCAGCGCCCGGGATTGACAACGCCCGGGCGGCGGAAACGCCCGATGGAGTCCCGCGCGGGCCCGGGCGGAGACATTCCCGTTTCTCGACCAGCTCCAGTCGGATGACGGAAACGGGCGGGACAATCGGTCTCGCCGGATTGGCCATGCCGGCGACCGGACAGCACAAGCCCGGAAACCCCGGGGCGGCCGGGCCCGGCCCCGCCGCTCACAACATTACGGGAGGGAACAGCCGTGAAAACCGTCGCCAAGTTCGAAATCGGCTTCGAGCAATACCTCGACCCGGAAGGGAAGCCCACGAAGAAACTCCCCAGGACGGCGAACAAGGAAGAGCTGCTGAAGCTCTACCGTCTGATGACCCTGGTGCGCATCTTCGACACCAAGGCGATTGCCCTGCAGCGGACCGGCAAGCTGGGCACCTATGCCTCCAGCCTGGGCCATGAAGCGGCGCACGCCGCCATCGGGGTGGCCATGAAGGAAAAAGACTGCCTCGCCCCGATGTACCGGGAATATGCCGCCCAGATCGAGCGCGGCGTGAAGATGTCGGAGATCCTGCTTTACTGGGGCGGCGACGAGCGCGGCTCCAACTTCTCCGGGCCGGCCCACGACTTCCCCTGGTGCGTGCCAATTGCTACCCAGTACCTGCATGCGGCCGGCGCCGCGGCCGCGTTCAAGTACCGCAAGGAAGAGCGCGTCGCGGTGACCGTGATCGGGGACGGCGGCACCTCGGAAGGGGACTTCTACGAGGCCATCAACGCCGCCGGCGCCTGGCAGCTCCCCTTCGTGGGCGTGGTCGTCAATAACAAGTGGGCGATTTCGGTGCCGCTGGAGAAGCAGACCGCCGCCGAGACCCTGGCCCAGAAGGGGGTGGCGGCAGGCATCGAATGTGTACAGGTGGATGGCAACGACATCGTCGCCATGCGCGAGGTGATGGAAAAGGCCCTGGCCAAGGCGCGTGCCGGCAAGGGCCCGACCCTGATCGAGGCCCTCACCTACCGCCTGCATGATCACACCACCGCGGATGACGCCAGTCGCTACCGCTCCGACGAGGAGGTCAAGGCGCACGAGAGCAAGGAGCCACTCATCCGGCTGCGCAAGTACCTGATGGAACAGGGCTGGTGGACGGAAGAGGACGAGGAGAAGCTGATCGAGGAATGTCGGGCCGAGGTCGACGAGGCGGTCAGCGAGTACCAGAACATCGAACCGCCGGGCGTGGAAGACATGTTCGATTATCACTTCGAGGAAATCACCGAACCGCTGGCCGAACAGCGGGAAGTCGCGATCAGGGAGGCCCGCCGCAATGGCTAAGATGACTTTGATCGACGCCATCAACATGGCCATGGCCCACGAACTCGAGAACGACGACCGGGTCGTGGTCTACGGCGAGGACGTGGGAGTCAATGGCGGCGTCTTCCGCGCCACCATTGGACTGCAGGAACGTTTTGGCGAAGAGCGCGTGATGGATACGCCGCTGGCCGAGTCGATGATTGCCGGCATGGGCGTCGGCATGGCCGCCCAGGGACTGCGCCCGGTAGGCGAGATCCAGTTCTCGGGCTTCATCTATCCCGGCTTCGACCAGATCATTTCCCACGCCGCACGGCTGCGCAATCGGACCCGGGGTCGGATGACCTGTCCGCTGGTGATCCGGGCCCCCTTCGGCGGCGGCATCCACGCCCCGGAACATCACTCGGAAAGCACCGAGGCACTGTTCGCCCATATCCCGGGCCTGCGCACGGTCATCCCGTCCTCGCCGCAGCGTGCCTACGGACTGCTGCTGGCCGCCATCCGCTGCCCGGACCCGGTCATCTTCTTCGAGCCCAACCGCCTCTATCGCCTGACCAAGCAGGAAGTGGAGGACAATGGCGAAGCCCTGCCGCTGGACGTGTGCTTCGTGCTGCGTGAAGGCACCGACGTGACCCTGATCAGCTGGGCGCCGGCCATGAACGAGACCCTGAAGGCCGCCGCCGAGCTGGAAGAGGAAGGGATCAGCTGTGAAGTGATCGACGTCGCCACCATCGCGCCGCTCGACATGGAAACCATCCTCGACTCGGTCGCCAAGACCGGACGTGCGGTGATTGTCCATGAAGCCCCGCGCAATGTCGGCGTGGGCGCGGAGATCGCGGCCAATCTCGCCGAACACGGCATCTACGATCTGCGTGCGCCCATCCAGCGAGTCACCGGCTACGACACCGTCATGCCGCTCGCCAAGATGGAAAAGCAGTATCTGCCTTCCACCGCCCGCATCAAGGACGCGGCGCGCCGGACGATGGAGGACTGAACGATGAAGACCTTCAATCTACCCGACCTGGGCGAGGGCCTTCAGGAAGCCGAAATCGTCGAATGGAAGGTCAAGGAAGGCGATACGGTCAACGTCGACGACCCACTGGTGGCGGTGGAAACGGCCAAGGCCGTGGTCGACGTGCCCTCGCCGGAGAAAGGCACCGTGGCCCGCCTCCATGCCGCCAACGGCGACATCGTGGAAGTGGGCAAGCCGCTGGTGGACTTCACTGAGGAAGGAGAAGACCTCCCGGCGCGTGAGGAGGCCCCGGCCGATGATGCCGGCACGGCCGCCGACACCGACGAAGCGGAAGAGCCGACCGAGGCCACCGAGGGCGTACCGGCCTCCAATAGCGATGTCGTCACCTTCAAGCTTCCCGATCTCGGCGAGGGTCTGCAGGAGGCGGAAATCGTCGAGTGGAAGGTCAAGGAAGGCGACACGGTCAATGTTGACGACCCGCTGGTGGCGGTGGAAACGGCCAAGGCCGTGGTCGACGTGCCCTCCCCCGAGAAGGGCACCGTGGTCAAGCTCCACGCCGCCGATGGTGACGTGGTCGAGGTAGGCAGCGCACTGGCGGACTTCGCCCCGGGCGGCGGTGCTCCCGCGAAAACCGAAAAGAAGGACGCCCCCGAGCCGGACGAGAGTGGCAAGCGCGAAGACGCCGGCAGCGTGGTGGGCAAGATGGAAGCCGGTGGCGGCATGCTGGAAGAGACCGCCATCGTGCGCAAGAAGGGCAAGAAGCGTGGCGGAGAAGGCCGGGTCAAGGCCCTGCCCGCCGTCCGCCGCCGGGCAAAGGAACTGGGAATCGACCTGTCCCGGGTCCCGGCATCCGGCAAGCGTGGACAGATCACCATGGAAGATGTGGAACGGGCGACCATGGGGGCTGCAGCCGGTGCGCCCGCCGCGCGTGGACCGGCCGGTCCCGCCCCGGGCATGCCGGAAACGCCGATGGCGCCGCCGCGCGAGGACGTGACCTACGGCGAAGCCCAGCCACTGCGTGGCCCACGCCGGGCCATGCACCAGAGCATGTCGGCCTCGGGCGATCAGGTGGCATCCTGCACCCTGTTCGACGACGCCGACATTCATTACTGGCAGCCGGGCCAGGACATCACCGCCCGGATCATCCGCGCCCTGGTTGCCGGCTGCCGGGCGGAACCCTCGATGAACGCCTGGTACGACGGCGAAAGGCGCGAGCGGATCATCCACGAGCACGTCGACCTGGCGATGGCCGTCGACACGCCGGATGGACTGATCGTCCCGGTCATGCGCCAGGTGGACAGGCAGGACATGGCCGGACTGCGCGGCAAGCTCAACCAGGTCAAGCAGGCCACCCGGGACCGCTCGGTGGCACCGGAGGACATGAAGAACCCGACCATTACCCTGTCCAATTTCGGGATGATGGCCGGACGCTATGCCACTCCGGTGGTGGTCCCGCCGCAGGTGGCCATCCTCGGCACCGGCGGTGTGCGCCATGATGTGGTGCCGGTGATGGGCGGCATCGAATGTCACAAGCGGATTCCGCTGTCGGTGACCTTTGACCACCGCTGCATCACCGGCGGAGAAGCCTGTCGTTTCCTCAAGGGTGTGATTGACGACCTTCAACGGCCCTACTGACGCGACAGCAAGCACAAGCTGAACGGGCATTTCAGCGCCGGTGCCGGGACCCAACCCGGCATCGGCGCTTGCCCCCGGGCCTTGTTCGCAACGCCCTGTACCCTTCCCTACCGAGCCACCGCTCAGGACCTTTCAAACCCTCGTTTGAATTGTCGGCCATCCATACATAAGTGTCGGCAAACTCGTTAGAATACCGGGACATTACCCGGGTCCGGATTGCCCGTACCCCGGCCAGTGAATTTGTTCCCGGCTCCCGCCGCGGAGACCGGTCTTCATTGATTCAGGGAATCCCAAATGTCGCCCAGAAGAACTCCGGCAAAACGCACCCGCCTCAACCAGATCACAGCTGAAGCACGCGAAATCCTCGGCGAACAGTTCACCCCCGAATTCGAAGACTTCATCAAGCACTACTTTCATGCTGTGGCCGCCGAAGATCTGGCAGACCGGGATCCGGGCAATCTGGCCGGTGCCGCCATCGCCCATTACCGCTTTGCCCGAAAACGCGAGCCCGGGGAACCGGCAATCCGGGTCTACAACCCCGATTCGCAGCGTGATGGCTGGCACTCCTCCCACACCGTGGTGGAGGTGATCAACGACGATTCACCCTTCCTGGTCGACTCGGTGGCCATGGTGCTCAATCGCCGGCGTTTCACGATTCACCTGACGGTGCATCCGCTGTTTCAGGTACGCCGCACCCCCAAGGGCAGCTTGAAGGAAATCGCAGCACCCGAGGACGAGGTACCGGAAAACCACTTCGTCGAATCCTGGCAACAGATCGAAATCGACCGGGAAACCGACGAGGAAAACCTCGAACACCTCAAGAATGACATCCTGGAAGTTCTCGAGGACGTACGCCTGGCCGTGGAGGACTGGTCGGCCATGCGGCAGAAGGCCAACCAGGCCCGTGTCGATCTGGAGACCGAAGCCCCGCCGGTCAAGGGCAATGATGTCGGGGAAATCATACAATTCCTCAACTGGATGGAAGCCAACCAGTTCACTTTCCTCGGCTATCGCGAATATGACCTGATCGAAGAAGAGGGTCGGGACGTACTCAAGCCGCGCAAGAACACGGGACTGGGCATTCTTCGCGATATCCGTCGGAGCAAGCCCCGGATACTGCGTGACGAAGTCCGGGAAAAGGCACGCTCCCAGGAACTCCTGCTGATCACCAAGGCGAACTCCTTCGCCACCGTTCACCGGCCCAGCTACATGGACTACATCGGGCTCAAGGAATTTGACTCCGAAGGACGGGTGATTGGCGAACGGCGCTTTCTGGGCCTGTTCACCTCACAGGCCTACAGCCGCAGCCCCAGCGACATACCGATTCTGAGAAAGAAGAT
>SLND01000127.1 GCA_007133205.1 Natronospiraceae bacterium
ACCACTTCCTTCTGCAGCATGAAATGCATGTCCCGGATGTGTTCGCCCTGGGCCAGAAGATGGAAGAGCAGCGGTGTGGAAATGTTGTAGGGCAGGTTGCCGACGAGCCGAAAGGGTCCGGGGCCGAGATCGGTCAACGCGAGGTCCAGGGCGTCGATCTGGTGGACGCGCAGTTCACCGCCACCGGCGCAGCGTGCTTCGAGTTCGGGAATCACATCGCGGTCGATCTCGATCACATCGATTGCGCCCGTGGCCGTCAGCAGCGGCCGGGTCATCGCGCCCAGCCCGGGGCCGATTTCGACCAGTGTCTGTCCGGGCTGGGGATCGATTGCGCGCACGATGCGTTCGATCACGCGCGGGTCGTGGAGGAAATGCTGTCCGAAGCGTTTGCGCGCCCGGTGGCTCATGCCGTGCCCGTGTTATGGGCGTGATCCGCCATCTCGGCGGCAGTGCGGATCGCCTCTTCGAGGCTGCCCGTTTCCGCCCGCCCGGTGGCCGCCAGACCCAGGGCCGTGCCGTGGTCCACCGAAGTCCGGATCAGCGGCAGTCCCAGGGTGATATTGACGGCCTGGCCGAAGCCGGCGTGCTTGAGTACCGGCAGGCCCTGGTCGTGATACATCGCCAGTACCGCGTCGGCGTCGGCGAGGTGACGGGGCGTGAACAGGGTGTCGGCCGGAAGCGGCCCCTCCAGCTCCAGGCCTTCCCGTCCCAGGGCTTCGAGTACGGGGGTGATGATGTCGATCTCCTCGCGCCCGAGGTGACCGCCTTCACCGGCATGGGGATTGAGTCCGCAGACCAGGATATGGGGTCGGGGGCAGCCGAAGCGCTGCTGCAGCTCGCGGTTCAGTATCCGCAGGATTTCTTCCAGGCCGTCGCGGCTGATGGCGTCGGCGACCTGGCGCAGGGGCAGGTGGGTGGTGGCGAGCGCGACCCGCAGGCCGGGACAGGCCAGCATCATGACCGGCCGGGCGCCCCTGCAACGCTCGGCGAGGAATTCGGTGTGGCCGGAAAAGGGGATGCCGGCATCATTGATCACGCCCTTGTGCACCGGGCCGGTGACCATGGCCGAAAAGCGACCTTCGAGGCAGCCGTCCACCGCGGTTTCCAGGGTGCTCAGGACATGGCGGGCATTGGCCGGATCGGTGCGACCGGCGACCACCGGCCGCGCCGTGGCCACGTCCAGCACGGCCAGAGCCCCGGGGCCCTGCGCCGGTGCCGGCGTATCGGTGGTGGTCTCAAGCCGAAGCTCCAGGCCAAGGTCCCGGGCACGTGCGGCGAGCGCCTCGTGACTGCCGATGGCCACGAGCGGAGGCAGGGCATCCCGCGCTGCCAGGCTCAGGATCAGGTCCGGGCCGATTCCGGCCGGCTCCCCGCAGGTGACCGCCAGCGGCGGTGTCGCCGCCGATGGGGTCTCAGTCATCCAGCCGGATTTCGACGAAGGATTCTTCCCGCAACTGGCGCAGCCAGCCTTCCATGCGCTCCTGGGCCTTGCGGTTGCGGATCTGCTGCTCGGCCTGCTGGCGGCGCATTTCCGAGGTCCGGTCCTGTTCCCGGACTTCCATGACCTCGGCGATATGCCAGCCGAAGGGGGTCTGGAAGGGCTGGCTGAGTTCTCCGACTTCGAGCTGGTCCAGGGCCTCGTCAAAGGCCGGCACGAAGGCACCACGCGCCTGCCAGCCCATTTCCCCGCCGTCGGCGGCGGAAACGTGGTCGTCGGAGTACTCATCGGCCAGTGCCGCGAAGTCAGCGCCGTCCTTGAGTTTCTGGCGCAGACGTTCAAGCTTCAATTGCGCCTCTTCGGGCACGGTCATTTCGTCCGGACGGATCAGGATGTGGCGGATGCGTCGTTCTTCCACCACCACCGCGTCCTCTCGCCGCAGGTCTTCGAGCTTGAGGATGTGGTAGCCGCGCGAGGTGCGGAAGGGCTCGGTGAACTCACCGGGCTCCATGTCCACCACCCGGGAGGCGAAGGCGCTTGGCAGTTCCGCTCCCGGACGCCAGCCGAGCGAACCGCCTTCGAGTGCTTGCTGTCCCTCGGAATAGGTCACCGCCAGTTCGGCGAAGTCCGCGCCCTCACCGAGTTCCGTATGCAGTCGCTCGGCCTTGCGCCGGGCTTCGGTCACATCCTCGGATTCCTCTTCCGAGGGGATGGAAATCATGATGTGCGAGACCAGGTATTCCCCCTGCATGTCACCACGGGCCTCGGCATCGGCCAGGAACTCCTGGATTTCGCGATCGGAGACCGTCACCTCCCGGTGCAGCATCTGGCGCTGGACTTCCTGCTGGATCAGCTCGCGCCGGATTTCCTCGCGGAAACTGGGGTAATCAACCCCCTGCTGCTCCAGCATCTGCGGGAGCTGGCGCAGGCTGATGTTGTTCTGCTGAGCGATCTGCTGCAGTGCCTGGTTGAGTTCATCGTCGCTGATTTCCAGCCCCGCCATGCGCGCGCGCTGGAGCTGGACGTGCTCACTGATCAGGTGCTCGAGGACCTGTCCCTGGATCTGGCTGTCCGGGGGCATCCGGGTGCCCTGCTGTTCCATCCGCATGCGGATGCTGGACAGGCGTTCATCCAGTTCGGACTTGAGGATGATGTCATCGTTGACCACGGCAACGATCCGGTCCAGCTCGCGCTCGGCGAGTGCCGGCAGGCTGGCGGCGAGGAAGGTCATGCCGACCAGCAGGGTGGTCAGGGCCCGCATGCCGCGGGACAATCCATGCTGCAAGTGCTTCATGGCTGGGGTCAGTCTCTTTTTGGTTCGTTCAAGGAAAGATCATTCCAGATCCATGTGTCCTGGAATTCGTGCTGTCTTCAGGCCAGGCGGCTTTCAGTACTCCCGGTAATCGTATCCGGAGATGCCCTCGCCGAGAAACTCGTCCACGGGCTGGCCGACACCGCCAAGGCCCTTGAATTCAAACTGGAACATCACCGCGCGGTCGACCGAACCCTCACGGTCGAACAAGTAGCGCCGGTTCGTGAACCGGAACGCCCAGCAGCAACTTTCATACTCCAGCCCGGCATGCCGGTCCAGGGTTTCATTGTCCTGCAGGGAGTGACTCATCCGGCCGAAGGCGCGCACGCGTTCGGTCAATGGCCATGCAAATGAGACATCCGCCTGGTCCAGGCGGTTCCGCCGATGGCGGTAGCCGAAATTGAAAACCTGCCGGGGTGCGGGACGGTATTGCAACTGTATCGCCCCGCGGGTGGTGTGTCGAGCGTCCGGGTCCCACAGCGCGGTCAGGCGCGAACTCAGATTCTCGGTGGGATTGGCCTCGAGTTCGCCGATCAATTCCGAGCGCGGGCGCTCGTCGACTTCCGTATCCCGGAGCTGGACCTCGCGGTCGGAGAAATGGCGGATCTGGCCGAGACTCCCGCTGAGCAGGGTCCGGCCGGTATCCCGGTCCAGGACCCGGGAGGTCACCGCGCCGGCGACCCGATTGGCATCTCCGAGGCGGTCCGGCCCGATGAATCGGTCCTCCAGAAACATGCTTGCGAAATTGAAATCCATTTCCCGGGTATCGAATATCGGCACGTCACTCTGGTCGCGGGTCGGGACGTAGAGATAAAAGAGGCGCGGTTCCAGGGTCTGCATCAGGTGATCGGTGCCGGCAAAGGCGCGTTCCAGGTGGATGCCGGAATCCAGGCTGACCACCGGGGTGCTGCGGCTGAGCCGTTCTGAGCCGCCCTCCTCGAAGAAGGCCGGTTCTTCGCCGTCCGGGTCCAGGGCGGCGTCGGCGAGACGGTGCTCGGTGTACTGGTAACCGAGCGTGGGCTGGAAGAACCAGCCGGCGGGACCGAAGCGACGGCTCATCCAGTGTTCGGTGTGAAGCCGGGTGGCGCGTACCGACTCGTCCCGGGTGAAATGGGCCAGCTCGTTGTGGTTTTCGAAGTGCCAGCCGCTCCGCCCCAGCGGCAGCGAGGTGTCGAGCGAGACAATCGGCAATTCGCGGTAGGACTCGCGCTCCGGATCCAGGTCCGGATCGAGTATCTGGAAGTCACGGGCCCGCGCCCGGAAGCGGTACCAGTCGCCACTGCGCGCCAGGCTGACGCTCTGGGGCAGTTCCCGCCGGCGGCGCTCGCCACCGGCATCCCCGCCCAGATCGAGGAAATAATCCTCGTCGGAGGCGCGCTGGAGGTTGATGTCGAGGCGCCAGTCACGGGGCAGGCGGCTCTGCTGGCGATAGCGGGTGTAATGGCGGTCTTCCCCGAAGATCTGGTCGTCGGGATGGTATTCGGTCCGCAGGGAACCCTCGGTGGTGCGGGTCAGGTAGCGGTACTCGCCCTTGAGCTGGGTACCCCGGCGCGTGCGGTGATGCGGAGTGATGGTGGCGTCCTGGTTGGGCGCGATGTTCCAGTACCAGGGCACTGCCAGTTCGTAACCCTGCCGGCTGGAACGGCCGATGTCCGGAAACAGCAGTCCGGTCTTGCGCCGGTCGTCGATCGGGAAGCTCATCCAGGGGACATACATCACCGGCACGTCGGCGACCCGCATTGAGACATTGCGCGCCGTGCCACGACCGCTTTCATGATCGAGGTCCAGTTCTTCGGCACGCAGGAGCCAGTCATTGCTGTCCTCGGCGCAGGTGGTGAAGCTCATGCCTTCCATGTGGGTGGACATGGGACCGACCCGCTCCAGTCTTGCCGCGGTCCCGCGCGCGTGGCGGTCAAGCAGCCGGTAGCCGGCGTCATCAAACCGCCCGCGGTCCTGTTCGAGATTGAACCAGGCTTCGGCCCCGGTGAATTCCAGGTCCGGCTGCAGCAGGCGGATGTTGCCACGGGCGGAGGCCTGACCGGAGTCGGGCAGGTAGAGCAGTTCGTCCGCCCACAGGTGACGCGTGCCCTGCTGCAGGTGGACGTCGCCGGAAAACAGGGTCCAGAGATCGGTGGCAGCTCCGACTGAATCCGCCTCGACTTCGATCGGGGTTGCGGCGGTTGGCATCGGGCCATCTGTTTCAGCCGGCAGGTCGGGGGGCCAGTCGGGGCAGAGTCGCCACGGATCCGGGCGTTCGGTGGCCATGACCGGTCCGGCCAGGGTGAGTGACAGGCACGTGAGCAGGGCGCCGGCAGCATGGCGAGCGCGCCCCGGACGCAAGGCCGCGGGGACACAGGTCCCTTCGGTGCGCGCCGACTCGGTGGTGCCTTGGATTCGCTGCCCTTTCACGGTCGTGTTCTGATCCCGGGTTGGGTGCCTGGGGCAATTGGTGGATACATTGTCTGATCCTTGCATTGGCAGGTATTCGGATGCCCGATGTGCCCCGCGATGCGATCAGTGTAGCCTGTGGACCGGAGCCGGCCCGGGGCGGGCGTAAAATCGCATGTTTGTTCCATGCTTACAACTCGGCCTGTTTAGCCGGGCCAGGTGCTCTTTCGGTGGCAGGTTACAATGGGTACCCGAAGGTCGCTGCCGGGGCAGTCTGGACGTCCTTCTCCAGTAATAATCCTTTTATCAGTATCCAGGGAGCAGGCAGATGGACGCGCGTGAGCGCCAACTGCGTCAGTGGTTGGCCGGGATTCTCCAGGATTCGGAAATCAGTCTGGAAGCCGCTTCCAGTGATGCCTCCTTCCGTCGCTACTTCCGGATCCACTTTCCGGACGACAAGGACAGGGAAAGCCTTGTCGTCATGGACGCCCCACCCGAGAAGGAACCCGTGGCGCCATTCGTGGATGTGGCGCAACGCCTGTCGGGGGCCGGACTCCATGTACCGCGTATCCTGGCCGAGGATCGGGAGGCGGGCTTTCTGCTGCTGAGCGACCTGGGACGCCAGACCTACCTGGAGGCCTTTGCCGAGCAGGATTCGGATTCCCTGCTGGAAGCGGCCCTCGAGGCCCTGATCCGGATGCAGATGCATGCGGACCCGCTCGGCCTGCCGGACTATGATCGGGCCCTGCTTGAACGCGAACTGGCGCTGTTTCCCGAATGGTATCTGCGTGCGGAATGCGGCATTTCGCTGTCCAGCAAACAGCAGCGGCACCTGGACGAGTTGTTCGAGGCGATTGTCGGGCGGTCCCTGGCCCAGGCTTCGGTTTTCGTGCATCGCGACTACATGCCGCGCAATCTCATGCTCTCGCAACCCCTCCCGGGCGTGCTCGATTTCCAGGACGCCGTGCGTGGGCCGATCAGTTACGACCCGGTCTGCCTGTTCATGGACGCCTTCGTGAGCTGGCCCCCGCAAGAGGTCACGGCCTGGCTGCGCCATTACCACCAGCGGGCCCTTGCCGCAGGCCTGCCGGTACCGGAATCAGAGGCCCGATTCCTGTCCGACTGCCGCTGGATGGCGACCCAGCGGCATCTTAAGGTGATCGGCATCTTCGCCCGTATCTGTCACCGCGACGGCAAACCACGCTACCTGGCCGACGTCCCGCGTTTCTTCAGCTATCTGCGCGACTCCGCAGCAGCCGAACCCGAGCTGGGCGAAGGCCTGGAACGTCTGTTCGATTCTCTGCCGGGCCATGTCGCGGAGCCCGCCTCATGAGCGCACGCAGGCGGGGAGAGGCCCCGGCGACCGCCATGATTCTTGCCGCCGGGCGCGGTGAACGGATGCGCCCGCTTACCGATGACAGCCCCAAGCCCCTGTTGCGGGCCGGTGGGCGCCCGCTGATTGCCTGGCACCTGGAACGACTGGCTGAAGCCGGTTTTTCGCAAGTGGTGATCAATCTGGGCTGGAAGGGCGAGCAGATCAGGGAATACCTGGGCGACGGGCGGGATTTCGGGGTCCGGATTCGCTATTCGCCGGAAGGCTGGCCCGCCCTGGATACCGGGGGTGGCATCCACAATGCGTTGCCGCTGCTCGGGGAGGCCCCCTTCGTCGTGCTCAATGCCGATGTCTGGACTGATTTCCCCCTCGCAGAGCTGCGCCTGGAAGCCGATGCAATGGCCCGCCTGGTGGTGGTGGATAACCCGGAACACAATCCAAAGGGTGATTTCCTGCTACGCGGGGACCGCCTGGTTCCTGCCGACGGGGAAGCGGTCACTTTCACCGGCATCGGCCTTTATCGTCCTCGACTGTTTGCCTCCCTGGAGCCCGGCCGTTTCCCGCTTGCGCCCGTGCTGCGCCGGGCCATAGCCGAAGACCGCGTGTGCGGTATTCGCCACCACGGCGTCTGGATCGACGTCGGTACGCCCGAACGGCTGGAACAACTGGATCAAAGGCTGGGACAGGAAAGTTCCCAGTGAGCAGTGCACAGTGAACAGTGCACAGGGAACAGCTGGCCGTGCTGAATCCAAAGGCCAACCGTTTACTGGAACGCTCAAAATGAACGATGGCTTGCACTTGGCAGTGCCTTGCTTGCTAGCACAGCCAAGTAGCCCAGCATGGCCTACTGTTCACTGTGAACTCTTGTACCCAAGCCGCTGCAAGAGGTGTGGCCAGAGATCCTGCATCACCCGATCCGGATCGTCGGGGCCGCCCAGATCGCAGACCTGGGTAACTTCCAGGCCCGCATAACCACAGGGGTTGATGCGGGAAAAGGGTTCCAGGTCCATGTTCACGTTGAAGGCCAGGCCGTGATAGGTGCAGCCGTTGCGGACCCGGAGACCCAGGGCCGCGATCTTGCGCCCGCCCACATACACCCCGGGGGCGTCGCGTCGGCTCGCCGCCTCGATGCCATATCCGGCAAGGGTGTCCACCACGGCCAGTTCCAGCGCTTCCACCAGGGCGCGAATACCCAGTCCCAGACGTCGCAGGTCCACCTGCGGGTAGACCACCAGTTGCCCGGGACCGTGGTAGGTGACCTGTCCGCCCCGGTCAATATGGAGGACCGGGATGTCTCCTGCGGCGAGCACGTGTTCCCGCTTGCCGGCCCTGCCGAGGGTGAATATGGGCGGGTGTTCAACCCGCCAGATGCGATCCCTTTCGCGCCCGTCACGGCCCTCGGTCCAGGTCCGCATCTCCGCCCAGACCGGCTCGAATTCGCGCCGGCCCAGATCCCGGAATTCCGGAACGGGCGGCGGGGTGCGGGATGCTGCGCGGGCGGGACGGGACATCACAGGGTCATCAGCACGCGGTCGGAGGCATGAAGTGCGCGATAGACATTGTCGAGTTGCTCGCGGTCACGGGCGCGCAGGGTCACCGTTACCGAAAGGTACTTTCCACCGCGGCTGTCACGGGTCTGAACGTCCTTGACGGCCTCCGCGCCGACCTCGTGTTCCACGACGGCCACCACGTGGCTGCGGAAATCTTCGTCTCCGGCGCCCATGGCCTTGATCGGAAAATCGCAGGGAAAACGCAGCGGACTGTCGGTTTCTTCGTTCATGGGCAATTCAGGTTCAGGCTTGGGCGTTTCGCGCCAGTTCATGGAGTTCGCCAGCCAGGCGCGCCCAGACCGGGCCCGGCCGACTCCGTCCGGAGTCATCCACGGGACCCACGGCATGACTGGCCCCGTCCGCTAGGTGGACGCGGGTCACCGGAATCAGTTCCCGGCTGGAACTGCTCAGCCAGCATTCGTCGGCGGCGGCCAGTTCGCCGCAGGGCAGGTGGGCTTCGCGGATGTCCAGGCCCGCCGCACGGACCAGGTCCAGCACCACTTCCCGGGTAATCCCGGGCAGGATTCGATGGTCCCGTGGCGCGGTCACCACGGTTTCGCCGAACAGGGCATACAGGGTGGTCGAGCTGCCTTCCATCAGCTGGCCGTCCCGTTCCAGTACCGCTTCGTCCGCGCCCATTTCGCGCGCCGTCTGACGGGCCAGGACATTGGCCAGCAGGGTGATGGCCTTGATATCGCAGCGGGCCCAGCGCTCGTCCGGCAGCAGCAGAACAGACGCACCCTGTTCCCGGATGCGGTTCGGCATGGGTTTGAGCGGGGAGGTCATGGCAAAGCGGGTCGCCGGCACGGACGGGTCCGGGAAACCGTGGTCCCGTCCCTCGTCCGCGCCCCGGGTCACCTGCAGGTAGAGACTCTGGTCACCCCCACCATTGCGCTCGACAAGTTCCCCGAGCACCCGGCGCCAGTCGGGCCGGGACAGCGGATTCCGTATCCGGATTTCGTCCAGGCTGTAATCGAGTCGGTCCAGATGCGCCTCGAGGCGAAAGGGTCTGCCGTCATAGACCGGAATGACCTCGTAGACACCGTCGCCGAAGAGGAAACCCCGGTCGAGCGGGGAAATCCGGGCCTCTGCCAGGGGCAGGAAATGGTCATTCAACCAGGCTGTGGGCAAGGGCTGTCCCATGGCGCGCGATTCGCTTGCTCCCCCTGAAAGCCTATTGGAAGAACAGGCGGACGCGGTCCACCAGGCGCTTCCAGAGCGCGCCCCGGGGGCCGTCCTCAAGGGCGTACAGGGGGGCCTCGGCAAGCACCTCTCCGTTCAGGGATACCTTCACCGTGCCCAGCTCGTCACCGGCCTGTATGGGCGCTTCCAGCTGTTCGGGCAGATTCATCACCGGCTCGAGTTCGCGGTACTGGCCACGGGGGACGGTGACGTACAGATCTTCCTTGAGGCCGACCCGCAGTTTGTCGATTTCACCGCCCCACAGGCGTTCCTCGGACAGGGTTTCGTCGGTCTCGTACAGGCGATGGGTTTCAAAGAAGCGGAAACCGTAATTGAGCAGTGACTGGCTCGCGTCCGCCCGCGAACGTTCATCACTGGAGTCCATGACCACCGAGATCAGGCGCATGTCGTCGCGCTTGGCCGAGGTAAGCAGGCAGTAGCCGGCACTGCTGGTATGCCCGGTCTTGATTCCATCGACCGAGTCATCCCGCCACAGCAACAGGTTGCGGTTGTCCTGGCGGATGCCGTTGTAGGTGAAATGCCGTTCCGAATACCAGTGGTAGTACTCGGGAAAGTCCTCGACCAGGGCGCGGGCGAGCACGGCAATGTCCCGCGCGGTAGTGTAATGATCCTCCACCGGCATGCCGGTCGCATTCTGGTAGCGGGTGCTGTCCAGGCCCAGGCGGTCGGCATATTGATTCATGAGATCGACAAAGGCTTCCTCCGAACCGGCCACGTGTTCGGCCAGGGCGACGCTGGCATCGTTGCCTGACTGGATGATCATGCCCTGGAGCAGATCCTCCACAGCGACCTGTCGCCCCACTTCGATGAACATCCGGGAACCCGCCATCCGCCAGGCCCGTTCGCTTACCGTTACCTGGTCTTCCAGGGAAATGGTGCCGTCGGCCAGGGCATCGAAGACCACATAAGCGGTCATCACCTTGGTGATGCTGGCCGGGTCCAGCTCCCGGTCCGCATCCTTTTCGGCCAGGGTGCGGCCGGTGCGGTAATCCATCAGCACGTAGCTGCCGGCATCGACGGAGGGAGGTGAGGGGATGGGCGAACCTGCCTCGGCCAGGGTCCAGCCGCAGAGCAGGAAGAGTCCGGCGAAAACACTGAAAAGGGAACTTGCACGAATCCTGGAAAAGGCTGCCATGTTCTCGGTTACCTGAGTGAAGTGGGGGAGGTGGCGTAAAAGCCGGTATTTTAACAGGAGCCGGCGGGGGAGCGGGGTATGAGCAGCGCGGAAATTCAGAGGTTCCTCAGGGGTCACGGATGATCTGGGGGTTGTCGACCCCGAGATCGCGGAGCTGGTCCAGCAGACGCTCGAGCGCGGCCTCGCCGGATACCGGCCCCAGGCGCACCCGGTGCAGCCCCTGCCCGTCATCGCTTACCGACTTCGGGGTGTCCAGGCCGGCCTCCTCCAGACGCCGGCGCATGGCACGGGCATTGTCGGCCTCGCCGAAGGCGCCTGCCTGGACCATGACCTTGCCCGAAATCGAGGGGGTGGCCGGCTCTTCCGGAGTCAGGGTCTCGACCCTGACCCGTGCCGTGCCCTCATCCACGAAACCGAGGCGATAGGCCGCGGCATAGGACAGGTCAATGATCCGGTTGTCGGCGAAGGGGCCCCGGTCATTGATGCGGACCACGATGCTGCGGTCATTCTCGAGATTGGTCACCCGCGCATAGGTCGGCAGGGGGAGGGTTCGGTGTGCGGCGGTGAGGGCATACATGTCGTATTCCTCACCGCTGCTGGTGCGCTCGCCATGGAATTTCTTGCCATACCAGGAGGCTACCCCGGTTTCACGGTGACCCTCGGCGGAGTCCTGAACGTAATAGGTCTGCCCGAAGACCTCGTAGGATTCGGGGTTGCCGTAACGGCTGGGGGGTTCATTCGAGGGGACGGGTTCCTGGATACGGTCGAGTCCCTCGGGAGGTTGCTCGGGCCCCCGGTCGGGGGTCTCGAAGGGCGCGCAGGCCACGCCAAGCAGACCCAGACAGAGCGTCGATACCGCACCGAGCCGCATTTCAGTCTGTCGCCCTGCGCCGTGCCGAGATTTCCCGCGCCAGTTCCCAGGCCGCCATGGCATAGAGCGGGCTGTGGTTGTAGCGGGTGATTACCCGGAAGTTCTCCAGGCCGACCCACCACTCGTTCTCTTCCTCGTTTTCCAGACGAATGGGCAGGACCCGGGCATCGTTGTCCACGCCCTCGCTGAAAACCAGTCCGGCCTCGCGCAGGACAGCGGCGCGGTGACGTTCCAGATCATTGGAGAAATCCGGTTCGGCGCCGTTGCGTCTGACGGCGGGAACGGCGACGAGGTCGCCCTTGCGCCAGCCGTGCTCCGCCAGGTAGTTGGCAACGCTGCCGATGCCGTCTTCCGGGTCCTCGAAGAGGTTGCGCTGGCCACTGCCACTGAAGTCCACCGCATAGCTGCGGTAGCTGGAGGAAATGAACTGGCCCAGGCCCATGGCTCCCGCGTAGGAGCCTTTCAGTTCGTGGATGTCCAGGTCTTCTTCCTCGGCGAGCAGGAAGAAATGTTCCAGTTCGCTGCGGAAGAAGTCGGCGCGTGGCTCGTAGTCGAAGGCCAGTGTCACCAGGGAGTCGAGCACGGGATCAGAGCCCTGCCTTTCTCCGTAATAGGTTTCCACACCGATGATGGCCACGATGATCTCGGGGTCCACGCCGAATTCACGACTGGCCCGACGGATGATCGCTTCGTGTTCCTCCCAGAATTCCAGACCCTTCTCGATCCGTTCTTCGGTCAGGAATATCGGGTGATACCGATACCAGGGCAGGGCCTCCGCGGGATCACTGATCGCGTCGATCACGGACTGGCGGCGTTCCACCCCGGAAAGCACTTCCTCCAGCCAGTCCCGGTCAAGCCCGTGCCTGTCCTCCAGGCGATCCATGAAGGACTGCACATCGTCTCGTTCGACATAGGGTTGAGCGGTCAGGGTCAGGGGAAGAACAAGGCACAGTGCAATCACCAGTCGACTCGGAACTGCCAATGCGTATTTCATTCCCTGCACGCTCCTTGCTGCCGGACAAGAGGATCGCAGTGTCTGTGAATGATCACTGGCCGGGGTATCAGGCCATGAACCTGCGATGACTGTCGATACTCATGAGAATACCGAAACCGGCCAGCAGGGTCACCATGGCCGTGCCGCCATAGCTGATCATGGGCAGGGGCACACCGACCACCGGTAGCAGTCCGGTGACCATGCCGATATTGACGAACACATAGACAAAGAAGGTCAGGGTGATGCTCCCGGCCAGGAGACGACCGAAGGTATCCTGTGCCCGCATGGACAGCACCATCGCGCGCCAGAAGATGAACAGGTAAAGCAGCATCAGTCCGGCGACGCCGACCAGCCCGAATTCCTCGCCCAGGACGGCAAATACGAAATCGGTGGAACGCTCCGGCAGGAATTCGAGCTGGGACTGGGTGCCCTGGGTCCAGCCCTTGCCGAAAACCCCGCCGGAACCAATGGCAATCTTGGACTGAATGATGTGATAACCGGCACCAAGGGGATCCGATTCGGGGTTGAGAAAGGTAATCACCCGCTGGCGCTGATATTCGTGCAGATGGGTCCAGAGGATCGGTGTGGCGACGGCCGCCGCGATCAAACCGCCCAGCATATAGCGCCAGCGCAGACCCGCCAGAAAGAGTGCAAACAGGCCGGCACAGGCGACCAGCAGGGCGGTCCCCAGGTCCGGCTGGAGCGCAATCATGAGGACCGGAATCGCGATCGCGACGACGAGCAGGATCAGTTGCCACCAGCGTGGCGGCAGGGGGCGTTGATAGAGGTACCAGGCCACCGCCATCGGCATGACCAGTTTCATCAGTTCCGAGGGCTGAAAACGCAGGAAACCGAGGTTGAGCCAGCGCTGGGCGCCCTGGCCGAGTTCCCCCGCGACCAGAACCGCTGCCAGCAGCACGAGGGTGCCCAGGAACAGCCAGGGGGTCCAGAGACGGAGCAGATTGGGCGGAATCTGGGCCAGGATGATCATCAGGGTCAATCCAAGCCCGATGCGGACGGCCTGGCGCAGCACGAGTCCCGTATCCTCGCCACCGGCACTGTAGACCACCACCAGTCCCACCAGCGCCAGCAGGCCCAGACCGACCAGCAGAGGCAGATCAAGCCGGAGTTCACCCAGCCAGGCGCCGGTACGGGTCGTGCGTTGGCTCAGTACCTCAGCCATCCGGTTGCTCCGTGGTGTTTTCGCTTTCCAGCAAGGCTGCGTCCATCAAGGTGCGGGCGATCGGTGCCGCCGCTTCACCGCCCCCGCCCCCGTGTTCCACCACCACGGCGACCGCGATTTCCGGATTTTCGGCCGGGGCGAAGGAAATGAACAGGGCATGGTCCCGCAGATGATAGGCCAGTTCCTCGTGTTCGTATTCCTCGTCCTCACCGAGCGTGAATACCTGGGAGGTACCCGTCTTGCCCGCAATCTGGTAGGGCGCGCCGATGCCGATCACCCGCCCCGTCCCACGCGGGCCGTGGACCGAGTCTTCCATCGCGGCGAAGGTGCGCTGCCAGGCGGATTCAGGCATCGGGGTGGGAAATTCCGCCTGGGTGGGTTCCGGCGGCGGCATTTCCGTGAAGTTGTCGCTGAAGCCATCCTGGATGCCACGCAGGAGGCGCGGTTGGCGCGCCAGACCCCGGTTGGCCAGGGTCGCGGTGGCCTTGGCGAGCTGGAGCGGTGTGGTCAGCATGTAGCCCTGTCCGATTCCGGCAATCACGGTTTCCCCCCGGAACCAGCTTTCGCCCAGCGCCGCCCGCTTCCATTCGCGGGAAGGGACGATACCTTCCTCCTCGCCCGGAACGTCGAGACCCGAGCGGCTGCCGAGCCCGAATGCGGTCAGGAAGCCATGGATGCCCTCGATGCCCATGTCCTTGGCCAGCTTGTAGAAGTAGATGTCACAGGATTCAACCACCGCACGATGGTAGTCGGTCGGTCCGTGGCCCTCCCGGCGCCAGTCCCGGAAGGGGCGTTCCCAGCCATCGAGGCGGAATTCACCGGTGCAATTGATGTCGTCCTCGGGGTCGATCAGCCGGGTACTGATGCCGGCGGCACCGAGGAAGGGCTTGATGGTCGAGCCGGGTGGATAGGTCCCGCGCAGGGCCCGGTTGAAAAGGGGGCGTTCCGGGTCGTTCTGGAGTTGTTCCAGCTCGGCCCGTTCCATTCCGGTGGCCAGGCGGTTGGGGTCATAACTGGGACGGCTGGCCATGGCCAGTACGCCCCCATCGCGCGGGTCCAGGGCCACCACCGCCCCCCGTTGTCCTTCCAGGCCCTCATGGGCGAGCCGCTGCAGGTTCATGTCCAGGTTCAGTACCACGTCATTGCCCGGGATCGCCGGTTCACGTACATCCAGGGTCCGGATGACACGGCCCTGGGCATTGGTCTCGATACGCCGGTTTCCGGCCGTGCCATGCAGCATGGGCTCGTAGGAGAACTCGATGCCTGTCTTCCCGATCTGATTGGTGCCCCGGTAGCGGCGGGCATCGATCCGGGGGAGATCCTCGCGGCTGATGGCCCCCAGATACCCCACCACATGGGCTGCTGCCTCGCCGTGGGGATATTCGCGCGCCAGCCGGGCCCGGATTTCCACCCCCGGAAAGTTCTGGCGCTCAACCGCGAAGCGGGCGACTTCCTCATCGGTCAGCCGCTGGCGGATGGGGGCCGGCTGAAAGCGCCGCTGGGTCTGCATCAGGTCGAAGAAGCGCTCACGGTCGCGGTCATCAAAGCGGATGAACTCCGACAGCTCATCCAGGGTGCCATCAATGTCGGTGACCTGTTCCGGGGTCAGTTCCAGCTGGTAGGTGGGGACATTGCGGGCCAGGACTTCGCCATGCCGGTCGTAGATCGTGCCCCGGGTCGGCGGTATCGGTTCCACCCGCACGCGGTTGCCGTCCGCAAGCGTGGCATAGTGCTCGTGGTTGACCACCTGCAGAAAGAATACCTGGCCCAGCACGAGGAGCAGCAGGAGGGTGGCGACACCGCCCGACAAGGCAGCCCTAAGGAGGAAACGCCTGCGGTCGGGTTCGCTATCGCGTATCTGGAGGTCTTCCATCGAATTCAGTATCAGGTGACCTGGAAGCGGCGGCGGAGGTAGCGCATCAGTAACATGACCCAGGGCCAGAAGAGGGTGCCCGTCACGATTGGCGCCCAGCGCTGGCCGAGGCCTTCCAGGGTGCCGGTGCTGCCTTCCACAAGAATCAGTATGGACTCATGGATCGCCAACAGGAAGCATACCGCAATCGCCTGTTGCCAGACCGGATAGACCCGAATCCGGAGGTGGATCATGCTGACCAGAAAGGCAATGATGGTGAAGGCCAGGGCATGCTGCCCCAGCAGGGTGCCGGTCAATACATCCAGCAGCAGTCCGGCCAGGAAGGCCACGCCGACATTGAAACGGGTGGGCAGGGCCATGACCCAGTAGATCAGTACCAGAAGCGTCCATTCCGGACGGAAGGGTTCAACCGCGGCCGGCAGGGGCCAGATCGTGAGTGCCATGGCCACGAGCAGGCAGAGGACAACCACCCAGGTTGCGTGACGGATCTGGTTGCTCACTCCGGCACCTCTTCCAGGGGTTCGACATCCTCGGCCGGTGCTTCCTCCAGCGGATCCCAGTCAAAGGGGCGCCCGTCCTCGCGCCAGACCAGCAGAATCTCTCGACTGCGGTCCAGCGCCGCGCTCGGTTCTGCCTCGATGGCGGCGAAGGTCTCGCCCGGGCGACGTTCGACCCGGGTCACCCGCCCGACCGGATAGCCCCGGGGATAACGCATGCCGAGACCGGAGGTAACCAGTAGATCGCCTTCCTCGATATCCGCGGTGTTCGGCAGGTAGGGCAGTTCCAGTCGGGTGAGATCGCCGGTGCCCAGGGCAATCGTACGCAGGCCGCTGCGTACCAGTTCCACCGGGGTGGCACTGCCGGGGTCGGTGATCAGAACCGCCTCGGCCCCGAAGGGACCAACCTGGGTGACCTGGCCCATTATGCCTTCGGCGTCGAGCAGGGGTTGCCCGGCAAAGAGGCCGTCGCGGCTGCCCTTGTTGATCAGGACCCGATGATGAAAAGGGTCCAGGTCGACCCGGAGCAGTTCCGCTGCCAGTACCCGTTCGCCGACGCGTTCCGCGGAATCAAGCAGGTCTCGCAGGCGGCGGTTTTCCGCCTCCAGGCTCTCCAGCCGTTGCAACCGGGCGCTCTGCTCGAGCCTGATCTCGCGCAGCTCACGGATTTCCTCCAGGAGCAGATCACGGTCGGCCATGGTTTCTCCGGCCCGCTCGAGGGCGCTGGCCGGAAGGTCGACGACCAGCTGGATCGGATAGGTCACCAGTGTGAGAGAGCCCCGCAGGCGATCAAGGTGGCCTTCGCGGTGATCGATGGCAATCAGGATGACGGCCAGCACCACCAGCATGAGGGTACGGATGCCGAGCGGCGGACCGTGTTCGAAAAGCGGTTGATTGTAGGGGTCACGCAGGGCGGTAGCCACGGCTCAACTCGTCAGGGTTCTCCCGTGGCGCATCGGGCGGCACGGGTTACTCGACTGAAAACAGCTCCCCGCCATGCTCGTCCATAAGCTCCAGTACCCGGCCGCCACCACGGGCGACGCAGGTCAGGGGGTCGTCGGCAATCACTACCGGAATGCCGGTTTCCTCCATCAGCAGCCGGTCCAGGTCCCGCAGCAGGGCGCCGCCTCCGGTGAGGACGATGCCCCGCTCGGCCACATCCGAGCCGAGCTCCGGCGGCGTCTGTTCCAGGGCCGCCTTGACCGCGCCCACGATTCCGGACAGCGGTTCCTGGAGGGCCTCCAGGATTTCGTTGCTGTTCAGGGTGAAGGCCCGCGGGACACCTTCCGACAGGTGGCGGCCCTTGACCTCCATTTCCAGAATCTCCTCACCGGGATAGGCCGAACCGATGGTGTGCTTGATCCGCTCGGCGGTGGATTCACCGATCAGGGTACCGTAATTCCGCCGGACGTAGTTGACAATTGCCTCATCAAACCGGTCCCCCCCGATTCGGACCGAGGCGGCATAGACAATGCCGTTGAGGGAGATGATGGCAACCTCGGAGGTCCCGCCGCCGATGTCGAGCACCATCGACCCCTTGGCCTCGTGGACCGGCATGCCCGCACCGATGGCGGCCGCCATCGGTTCCTCGATCAGGAGCACCTTGCGCGCACCGGCGCCCGCGGCGGATTCGCGGATCGCCCGGCGCTCCACCTGGGTCGAGCCATAGGGCACGCAGACCACCACCCGCGGACTGGGGCGGAAATAGCGCGTCCCATGGGCCTTGCGGATGAAGTACTGGAGCATTTTCTCGGTGACCGTGAAATCGGCGATCACCCCGTCCTTGAGCGGGCGGATGGCGACGATATTGCCGGGGGTGCGCCCCAGCATGCGCTTGGCCTCGCTGCCCACGGCCTCGATCACCTTGTTGCCCCGGCCGGGTTCCTCGCGGATGGCGACCACCGAGGGTTCGTCGAGGATAATACCCTTGCCACGGACATAGATCAGGGTATTGGCGGTGCCCAGATCGATGGACACATCATTCGAGAAGAAGCCGCGGACGCTATTGAACATGGACGGATTTCTTTTTTTGTCGTGGGGACAGAAGGATAGCGCGCTACTCTAGCAATCGGCCTGATTTTCGGCAACAGTGGCGATGTGGTAAATTTGCCGGCTTGTTCCATCCCGGGGAGGCTTTTGGAGAATGTCACTCAGTCCCGACCAGGTCCGTCATATTGCCCGACTCGCCCGCCTGGGCATTGACGAGTCGGAGATCGAATCCTACGCGGACAATCTTTCCCGGATCGTGGATTTCGTCGACCAGCTCGGCAAGGCCGAAACCGCCGACGTGGAGCCCATGGCCCACCCTCTCGAGATGGCCCAGCGTCTGCGCGAAGACGAAGTCACCGAAAGCGATCATCGCGACGAGTATCAGGAAAACGCCCCGCAGACCGAGGCCGGACTGTATATCGTCCCCCGGGTAATCGAATGACTACATGCCCGCCGGATGCCACCGGCGGCCGGATCGGAAACAAGGCCCATGTTTGAAAAGACGCTGTCCGAGCTTGCTGATGCGCTCGCCGGGGGCGAGGTTTCCAGTGAGGAACTGACCCGCGCCTTCATCGAGCGCATTGACGCGCTTGACGGAAACTACAACGCCTTCATCACCACCACGCCCGAGGAGGCCCTGGAGCAGGCCCGCGAGGCGGATCGCCGTCGTGCCTCGGGTGATGCGGGTCCACTGACCGGGGTGCCGATCGCGCACAAGGACATTTTCTGCACGCGCGGGGTGCGGACCTCCTGCGGCTCGAAGATGCTGGACAATTTCGTCTCCCCCTACGATGCAACCGTGGTGGCGCGACTGCGGGAGGCCGGCGCGGTCTGCCTGGGCAAGACCAACATGGACGAGTTCGCCATGGGCTCGTCCAACGAAACCAGCTGGTACGGCCCGGTGCGCAACCCCTGGGACACGGAGCGGGTCCCGGGTGGCTCTTCCGGGGGTTCGGCGGCGGCGGTGGCCGCACGCATGGTCCCGGCCGCGACCGGCACCGATACCGGCGGTTCCATCCGCCAGCCGGCCGCACTGACCGGCATCACCGGATTCAAGCCCACCTATGGCCGGGTATCGCGTTACGGCATGATCGCCTTCGCCTCCAGCCTGGATCAGGCCGGCAGCCTGACCGCCTCGGCGGAGGATGCCGCCCTGCTGCTCAATGCCATTGCCGGTTTTGATCCGCGTGATTCCACCAGTGTGGAGCGGGAAGTCCCTGACTATCGTGGCGAACTGGATCAGGACCTGAAGGGACTCAAGGTCGGTGTGCCCTCGGAATTCTTTGACGAGGGTCTGGATGGCGAGACCGCCCGTGTCGTGGAGGCG
This sequence comes from Natronospiraceae bacterium, assembly GCA_007133205.1. Classification (GTDB taxonomy): domain Bacteria; phylum Pseudomonadota; class Gammaproteobacteria; order Natronospirales; family Natronospiraceae; genus SLND01. The sequence continues at coordinate 19,094 of SLND01000127.1, forward strand.
GCCCTGGACCAGTACCGGGAACTGGGCGCCGAAGTGCGCGAAGTCCATCTGCCCCACCTGGGTCTGTCGGTGCCGACCTATTACGTGGTCGCGCCGGCGGAGTGTTCCTCGAACCTGGCGCGCTTCGACGGAGTACGCTTCGGCTATCGCTGCGAGGATCCCAGGGACCTGCTGGACCTGTATGAACGCTCCCGCGGGGAGGGTTTCGGGCCGGAAGTCCAGCGCCGGATCATGACCGGGACCTATGTCCTCTCGGCGGGTTATTACGATGCCTACTATCTCAAGGCCCAGAAGACCCGCAAGCTGATCCGGGATGATTTTCTCGCCGCCTTCGAGGAAGTGGACGTGCTGATGGGGCCGACGACGCCGACCCCGGCCTTCGGCATCGGTGAGAAGACCGACGACCCCATCACCATGTATCTCAACGATGTCTACGTGAATGCGGTCAACCTGGCCGGCCTGCCGGCGGCCTCGATACCGGCGGGCTTCGTCAACGGGCTGCCGGTGGGGCTGCATCTTATCGGCAATTTCTTCGAGGAAGGCCGGCTGCTCAACGTGGCCCACAGGTACCAGCAGGTCACGGACTGGCACCGGCGGATGCCGGAGAATATTGAATAA